>CAYLSF010000217.1:0-8710 GCA_964385675.1 uncultured Saprospiraceae bacterium | reverse complement strand
ATAAGCATCTTCATCCGCTTGTACAAAATCAATATCAAATAAAATTTCATCCATTGAATTGGGGAGGTTAAAAAGTGTTTGTTGATGGACATATCCAATAATATTTTCAGGAGTATTCTCAAAAATTAAAATTTTAGATTTTTTACAATCTATAAAAACCTGTCTAAGTTCATTAATTGATGTTTTTAAGGGTAAACTAATCACTTTTTCTAAAGGAATTTTACAGTCTGATACTTTTATAGTTCTAAGGTATAGGGCTTTATTAAATAATTGAGTATCAATTTCTTCTTCTGTATTATCATTGATTTCTACAATGAAATGCTCCAAATCCAATCGGGTAAAACTATGTTGTTCTTGTGTTAATTTTAATCCAAAACAAATTTTTAATAAAAACTCAGATAATCGAACCAATGTCCAAACAAAAGGAAACAGTATAATTCTAAAAAACTTGAGTAAATAAGTGGAAGCAAACAGAATTTTTTCTGCAAATAACTGGAAGAATAACTTAGGGAAGAACTCTCCAAAAATCAGTACAATAACCGTCGTAACTAAAGTTAATGCTAATAATACGCTAAACTCTCCTTGAAGAAAAGTTGGTAAACTAGCTTGAATAGGGGCTTGCCACAAGTCTTCTGTCAACATTCCAAACATGACCAACGCAATGTTGTTACCCACCAACATTGTCCCTAAAAACTTAGAGGGCTGCTCATACAATTGAGCTAAGATTTTACCCCTTCGAGATCCCAATTGATTTTTGAGTTCAATCTTTAAGCGGTTAGCAGAGATATAAGCTATCTCTGATCCCGAGAAAAAGGCAGAAAAAGCCAAAGTAATCACCACAAAAAGATAAGCTGTCAACATGAGTTGAGAATGGAGAATTGAAAATGGAGAATTTATTTTTGATAGACTTCTCAATTCTCCATTTTCAATTCTCAATTAAATTCATCACCTTCCACTTTAAATCGTCCTGTAACTTTTTTGATTTCCCAATTGGTAAACTCTTGATCGGACTCAAAACCATATCCTGTTATAACCTCGTCATTGGTTGTTATACGTACATATCTATCTGAAGTGATCAATTGTTTATTTTCATCCCAAACCAAACCTTCTGTTTCCATGGTTTCTTCCACTCCTTTTACAACTACACTATCTTGTATCAATACTTTTCGTTGATTGCTTAATTGAATGGCATATTTTGCAGTCATACGGCTTGTCGTGCGTTGTTCAGAATCAAAAAAATCAACTATGATACCATTAGGAAATTCTCTTTTTTGATTACCAGGTGTTGTATGATTCACTAATGTAGGGCCTTTTATTCGTATTCGTACCACGGCAGAATCACTATATAATATTTCAACATCTTTTGCTACTTCTACTTTGGTAGCCGATCTAGGTAAGGTTTCAAAACTCTCTCCCTCTTGACTACAAGACCATACCAAGGTAATAATTACAATGTATAAGAAACAATTTTTCATCATCATTTTAATTTCGTATCAAAATTAGTAAACATAACGCAACGCTTTTAATCTGGGTTTAAGGTGTAGGGTATAAGGTACAAGAATTATAACGTATGGAGTACCTTATTTGTATCACTAAATCCTTATACTTTGCACCTTAAACCTTATACCTGCTGAACTTTCTGTGCGAAATTTTAACTGTTTATCAATGCTTTATGTGTTTTAGGTTACCTTTTTTTTAAGAATTGCTTGGTAATTGAATAGAATAAAATTACCTTTGTGACCGCTTTTAGAAAGCAGGATAAGTATAACAATTATTTTTATAAAAAATAAGTGTCGTGGATACATTAAGTTACAAAACAATATCGGCAAAAAAAGAAACCGTGGAACGTAATTGGTACGTGGTAGATGCCGAAGGAGAAACTTTAGGGCGACTTTGCACTAAAATAGCATCAGTATTGAGAGGAAAGCACAAACCTTCTTACACGCCTCATGTAGATTGTGGAGATTTTGTGATAGTAATCAATGCTGGAAAAGTTCGTTTGACTGGTAGTAAAATGGATAAGAAAGAGTATATCACTTTTTCTGGTTATCCTGGTGGTCAAAAACGTAAAACAGCTAAAGAGCTTATCGCTAAGAAACCTTTTGCTCCTATTGAGATTGCAGTAAAAGGAATGTTGCCTAAAAATAAATTGGGCAGACAGATGTATAGAAAATTATTTGTTTATGCAGGTAGTGAGCATCCGCATCAAGCTCAACAACCTCAACCATTTAAATTTTAAGGCATTATGGAAATTATTAATGCAATAGGAAGAAGAAAATCCTCTGTAGCTAGGGTTTATCTAAAAAAAGGAACAGGAAACATTACCATCAATGGTAAAGACTATAAAGCATATTTTCCTCAGGCACACATTACACCTGTAGTTGTACAACCTTTACAAACAGTAGAAGTAGAAGGACTATACGACTTGAAAATTAATGTTAAAGGTGGTGGATTCAAAGGACAAGCGCAAGCAGTTCGTATGGGAATCTCTCGTGCTTTGGTTAAGCTAAATGAAGAATTCCGTGGACCATTGAAAGCTAAGAAGTTCTTAACTAGAGACGCTCGTGTGGTTGAACGTAAAAAATACGGTAAGCCTAAAGCGAGAAAGAGCTTTCAGTTCAGTAAACGTTAATTTTATTTCTATTTTTGAAAAATTTATGTCTAAAAGGGAAAACGCAATAAAAAAGCGACTGAAAGAAGCGTTTTATAAGGCTTTCACTTTTCTTTAGGGACATAAATTATTCAAAGATTTTATATAGTCTTTGGCAGTTGATACTGTTGTGGTTCAAAAAATGGTATCAACTGTTGTTTAAATTTAAAAAATGCAAACACCAACATATAAAGAATTATTGGATGCAGGTGTACACTTTGGTCACTTAAAGAAAAAGTGGAATCCAAAGATGCTTCCTTACATCTTCATGGAGCGTAAAGGTATTCACATCATTGATTTGAATCGTACAAATGAATGCTTGGAGCGTGCTGCTAAAGCTATCAAAAGTGTTGCTCGTTCTGGTAAGAAAATCTTATTTGTAGCAACGAAGAAGCAAGCAAGAGAAATTGTAGCTGAAGCTGCACAGAGTGTAAATATGCCTTATGTTACTGACCGTTGGTTGGGGGGAATGATGACAAACTTTGCAACAATTCGTAAATCTGTGAAGAAGATGCAAAGTATTGATAAAATGTTATCAGACGAATCTACAAGTAAAAGTATCACTAAGAAAGAGCGCTTAATGTTGACTCGTAAGCGTGAGAAGTTAAGAAAAGTTTTAGGTGGTATTGAGAACTTGAATCGTATTCCATCTGCAATCTTTATCGTAGATATTGCTCACGAACACATTGCTGTTTCAGAAGCACATAAATTGAACATTCGTACTTTTGGTATGGTAGATACTAACTCTGACCCTACACAAGTTGATTTTGCTATTCCTGCTAATGATGATGCTTCTAAGTCAATCAAAATCATTACTGATGTAATGGTACAAGCTGTTAGAGAAGGATTGGAAGAGCGTAAGAATAGAAAGAATGAGAGACAAGCTAAGAAGCAAGAGAAAGCAGCGGAGCAAAAGCAAGAGGCTTAGTTATAACCTGCCTGTCGGAAGATAGGTTAGGAATTAGGAATTAGTCCCGATAGCTATCGAGATAAGAACAATATTATAAGTTCTTGAGTCTATTTCCTTTTTCTTAAAAATAACTTTCATCTTCTTTTCATTGATGGAACGAATCAATTAATCTGAGTATTAATTAACCATTATTAATTAATTTCAATTATAAAACAATGAGCGTGAAAGTAACCGCGAAAATGGTTAAAGAACTCCGTACTATCACGGGAGCCGGTATGATGGACTGTAAAAAGGCATTAGTTGAAACTAATGGCGATATTCAAGCAGCTATCGATTTTTTACGTAAAAAAGGTCAAAAATTATCTGCAAAAAGAGCGGATAGAGAGGCAAAAGAAGGAGTCGTTGTAGCAATTACAAATGATGATAACACTAAAGGTATTGCTATCAATTTAAGTTGTGAGACTGATTTCGTTGCTAAGAATGAAGATTTCATTGATTTTGCAAAATCAATTGCAGATTTAGCTTTATCAGCATATCCAGAAACTAAAGAGGCATTACTAGAACTAGATTATGAGGGAATGCCATTAAAAGATAAAATTGTAGAGCAAATTGGTGTAATTGGAGAAAAACTAGAAGTTTCTAAATATGAGACTTTAGAAGGTGATTTAGTTGTTCCTTACATTCACATGGGCTATAAATTAGGTGTTTTATTAGGATTGAGTAAGAGTGGTGATGCAGCTTTAGCAGCAGGTAAAAATGTGGCTATGCAAATTGCAGCAATGAATCCTGTAGCTGTGGATAAAGCAGATGTTGCTCCAGAAGTCGTTGAACGTGAGAAAGCAGTTGCTGTTGGTAAAATGAAAGATGATCCTAAGTTTGCTAATAAGCCAGCTCAAGTTTTAGAAAAAATTGCAGCAGGTATGCTAGGTAAATTCTTCAAAGAAAATACTTTGATGAATCAAGCTTATGTAAAGGATAATAAATCAACTGTAAAGGATTACTTAAATTCTGTTGAAAAAGGACTAGTGGCAACCGCTTTCAAGCGAGTCACTTTAGGTTAATCATATTATTTCAAAAAAGAGCGAATCCAATTCGCTCTTTTTTTTTGCACCTATCTAAAGTTTCAACTCAAAAAATCTAATTATCTTTGCTCAATTTTATGTTAAAGCGTAACTAACCCTTTCATAGATTTTTGAATAGTCAAGTTCATTTTTATAAAACTTATTGAATGATTCTGGTATAAAGTATAAACTATGAAATTGTTTAATAATTCATACTTTATATCTAATGCTTAATTTATATGGCAATCCGATACAAAAGAGTATTATTAAAATTGAGTGGAGAATCCCTAATGGGAACACAAAAATTTGGAATTGATCCAGCAATGCTAAGACACTATGCTAATGAGATTAAGAAGCTGAAAGAAGTAGGTGTAGAAATTGCTGTAGTAATTGGAGGGGGAAATATTTTTAGAGGACTTCAAGCCAAAGATTCAGGTATTCCAAGAGCACAGGGCGATTATATGGGAATGTTAGCAACCATTATGAATGGTATGGCTTTACAGGCAGCTTGTGAAAATGTAGGTATTTTTACGAGGTTAATCTCTGCAATTCCGATGGATCAAATTGCAGAACCTTATATCAGAAGAAGAGCATTGCGTCACCTTGAAAAAGGTAGAGTTCTGATATTTAGTGGAGGAACAGGTAATCCATACTTCACTACAGATACAGCGGCGGCTCTCCGAGCGAATGAGATGAATGTAGATGTTATTTTGAAGGGAACAAGAGTAGATGGTATCTATTCTGCTGACCCAGAGAAAGATCCAAATGCTGTTCGATATAACATTGTTTCTTTTGATCAAGTTATCAAGGAAGGGTTGAAGGTAATGGACATGACGGCATTCACGCTTTGTCAGGAAAACAATGTTCCTATTGTCGTATTTGACATCAATAAGCCTGAAAATCTGATGAAGATTATTCAAGGAGAACATGTAGGAACTTTGGTAAATAATACCGTTCCAGAACCAGCTTAAATAGGTTTTAAGTGATGAAGAATGAATAAGTTGAGCCAGAAAGCGAAGTTGTTTTTATTTATAATGAGGTGAAAAATTGTAGAATAACGGGTTATTCCTAAATTTTTCTAACGAAATTATAGATAAAAAGAACGAGATTAGTGGCATTAGTTATTTATTTTTCATCACTAATCCAGTTCAATATAATTTTAATTCATCTTTTTTGGGAAACTGATGTCTATTTCCTATTATAGCAATGTATTAAAGTAATGATAATAAAGTATAATTTTCAAATATGAAGATTATACTTTGAAAATTGAAAAGACAATCATGCAAGAAGATATAGATCTGTATTTAGAATCAGCAGAAGAGGATATGCAAAGTGCTATCGCTCACATGCGTAAAGAATTATTAAAGATTAGAACAGGTAAAGCATCACCTGCTATTTTAGATGGAATTTTTGTAGAATACTATGGTTCTCCTACGCCATTAAAACAAGTGGCTAATGTAAAAGTAGCAGATGCTCGTACATTAACGATTGAACCTTGGGAAAGAAAACTGTTAGCCGATATTGAGCGAGCAATATTTTCTGCCAATTTGGGTTTAACACCTCAAAATGATGGTAAAATCATCAGAATCAATATGCCACCTTTAACAGAGGAGCGTCGTAGAGATTTAGTAAAAAAATCAAAAGGTTTTGGTGAAAAAGCTAGAATCTCTATCCGTCAAGCGAGACAAGAGGCGATTAAAGGTATAAAAGACACTGTTAAAGAAGGTTATCCAGAAGATGCAGGGAAGAAGGCAGAAGCTACTGTACAAGATTTAACAAATGGTTATAACAAAAAGGTAGAAGCTGTACTAGAAGCTAAAGAAAAAGATATTATGACTGTATAAGTGCTATATTGCTTTATTGTCATATTGTTTTATTGTTATTGTATCAATAAGACAGTACGACAATAAAGCAGTAAAACCATATTTAATCTGTCAATGACTTTTCGTATTTCTTGTACTCTCTAGCACATATAAAAATACTTAACTCATATAAAATATAAAGTGGAATCCCAATTAAAAACTGTGTCACGATATCAGGCGGTGTAATTAAGGCAGCTAACATTAGGATAATAATAATAGCATGACGGCGATAAGTACGCATAAAAGAAGGTGTAAGCAATCCAACTTTAGATAAGAAATACACTACAATTGGCAATTCAAAAACTAATCCTGCGGGTAGAGTAAACATCACCATGAAATTCACAAAAGATGTGATACTTACTTGTGTTACTATCTGTCCTAAATCATAGCCTGCTAGAAAGTTAATCGCAAACGGAGCAATGACATAGTAGCCGAATAAAATTCCAGTAAAGAACAACAAGGAACAGATAAATACGATCCCTCTTACTGCCTTTTGCTCATTTGGATACAAACCTGGCTTAATAAATCCCCATATTTCTCTAAACACAAAAGGAAAGGCTAATACAAAACCAAGCACAAAAGATACTTTGATGTGATTAAAAAACTTTTCCCCCAGTTCAATTTGTACAATATCAAACGCTACAGGTTCAAAACACATTCTAGCCCCTAAACCCACATTGTGAGAAAGGTTACATATTAATTTATACGACCAAAAATCTACACTCATAGGAGCTAATACAATATCATCATACACGAAATCCTTAGCTACAAACAAGATAATGAAGCAAATTACCACAGCTAGTACTGCTTTAATAATATGCCATCTGAGTTCTTCAAGATGATCGAAAAAACTCATCTCGCTAGCAGGATCTAACGCCTTTAATTCTCCTGTATTTGGATCATAAGAATACTGATCCGCATCTATCTGATCTAATGCCATATTTATGAATGATTAGTTTCCCAATAGTTATTGGGATAGCAAATTAGCCTTTGAAAACTATCCACTATTAACTGATTTACCCAAAATTACAAAAGCCTTGTCAATACTTCTGTAAAGACAAGGCTTTTTAATTGTATTTTGTTGATCAAGCATCATTCAATTCGACGAAGACCTCTAAATTAATTCTGAATGATTTGAAATAATTCATCCAACTTAGGAGTCAGTATAATTTCAGAACGTCTATTTTTAGCTCTACCATCCTTTGTTTCATTATCTGATACAGGAAAATATTCTCCTCTTCCAGAAGCCGTAACTCTTCGAGCATCCACTCCATTTTTTACCAATTCTCTTACTAAAGAAGTGGAACGTAAGACACTTAAATCCCAATTATCCTTCATCCCTGCACGACCTCTAAAGGGAACATTATCGGTATGACCTTCTACGTTGATAGCAATATCAGGATTGAATAATAATACTTCAGCCAATTTTCGTAAAGCATCTTTTCCTTTTCTATCAATAGATGTACTCCCCGAAGCAAATAATAAGTCCTGACTTAAAGAAACATAGACTTTACCATTCTTCTGCTCTACGCTTAAATCGGTATCTGCAAAACCCAGCAATGCTTGACTGATTTTATTTCTTAAAGCATTAGATTTATCTTCTTGTGCTTTGATGGCAGCCTCTAGTTCATTCACTCGTT
This sequence comes from uncultured Saprospiraceae bacterium, assembly GCA_964385675.1. Classification (GTDB taxonomy): domain Bacteria; phylum Bacteroidota; class Bacteroidia; order Chitinophagales; family Saprospiraceae; genus CAYLSF01. The sequence continues at coordinate 587 of CAYLSF010000217.1, read as the reverse complement.
TTTCTCGTTCTTTTAGGTCGGCTTCTAAAGATGCGATACTTTGCTCTTTCTCCAATAACGCCTTTTGAGCCTTTTCCAATTCTGTTTGAGCATTTGTAATAGCCGTTTGAGACATTTCCACGTCTCCTTTAGATTTGTTCAACTCTTCTTGTGCAACTTTTAGTCGAGTCTCTGCTGCCATTAAAGCTCGTTCCTTATCATCCAATTCTTTTTCTTTAGCAGTGAGTTGATCTGCTAGTTTTTGTCGCTCCGAAATAGCTGTATTCGCTTGATTTTCTTGCTGTGCTAACATCATATTTAGACGTTTAGCCAATTCGTCTCCTGCTTCTTTTACTTTCCGATAGCGATGATAAATTTCGGAGGTATCTTGCTCTAGTGCAGAGATTTGTTCTTTTAATAAATCAATCTCTTTATTCAAAGAGGTAATTTGATCCGCATTACGTTGATATTCTTTCTTGTAATCCTCAAATTCCTTCTCTAAATTGGTCTTACGAGCCAGCAAATCATTATACTTTTTTGAAGGAACGCAAGAAGCTAAAATGCATATCATAAAAAAACTGACAACAAATCGAAGGGTAGTGTTTCTC
>CAYLSF010000216.1:0-8730 GCA_964385675.1 uncultured Saprospiraceae bacterium | reverse complement strand
AAATTTAATACTTGATTATCGAAAGTCGAAAGTCGAAAGTCAAGAAATTTAAAGTAGTTGAATTAAAAATCAATAAACTACTGATACCTTTGTTTTAATTTAAACCTTATAGGTTTTTAAAACCTATAAGGTTTAAATTAAAAAAATGCTTATGCAACTAAATACAATAGAAGAGGCAATTGCCGATATTAAAGCTGGAAAAATAGTAATCGTAGTAGATGATGAGGATAGAGAAAATGAAGGGGATTTTATTTGTGCGGCTGAGAAAATTACGCCTGAGTTAATCAATTTTATGGCAACACACGGAAGGGGATTAATCTGTACATCCATTACGCAAGAACGGGCGAAGGCTTTGGATTTACCCTTAATGGTACGAAAAAATACCGATATGCATGAGACGGCATTTACCGTATCTGTAGATTATATTGGGAATAAATCCGTAAAAGGAATTACGGCACAAGGACGTGCGAATACGATTAAGGCAATGATTAATCCCGATACGAAACCCGATGAATTTGCTCGACCCGGGCATACGATGCCTTTAATTGCAAAGGATGGTGGCGTATTGCGTCGTACGGGACATACAGAGGCTTCTGTGGATTTAGCCAAATTAGCAGGATTTACCGCAGCAGGGGTTTTAGTGGAGATAATGAATGAAGATGGGACAATGGCTCGATTACCACAGTTAGTTAAAATTGCGGAAAAGCTAGATTTGAAAATTGTTACCATTAAAGATTTGGTCGCCTATCGGATGGAGAAAGAACGCCTAGTACGTAGAGATGTGAGTATTGATTTAAAAACGCCAATTGGTGAATTTGAATTAATTGCCTTTACGGAAATGAATTCTAACTTAACGCATCTAGTGATTAAAAAAGGGGAGTGGGTTTCCGACAATCCGGTATTGGTTCGAGTGCATTCTGCGTCTAATTCCAACCGTTTAGTTTGGCAAATTATGGAAGGTTTTGATTCTAGATTACGAAAATCACTATACACTATTAATAGAGAGGGGAGGGGAGTAGTCGTTTTATTACAATATGCCGAAGCTCCAAATGCTTTGTTGGATACCATAAGGGCTTTAAAAGCACAACAAGAAAACGCTCAAGAACTCAATCCCTTTACCAATCGTCCGAAAGAAGACGCACAAAGAGATTTGGGAATTGGAGCACAAATTTTGAATGACTTAGGTATCCGAAAAATTAAATTGATGACGAGCCGCCCTCGTAAGCGTATTGGTTTGATTGGATACGGTTTAGAAATCGTAGAGGAGAAGGTTATTTAACGTGTTGACGTACTGAGGTTTTAAATACGGCAACACATCAACACATCAACACGATAACATATCAACACGACAATAATGAACACACTACAAGATAAACTAAAGGCATTTGAGCGATTGCTAATCATCATGGATGAGTTGCGTGAACAGTGCCCGTGGGATAGGAAGCAAACGATGCAAAGTCTGCGGAAGTTGACGATTGAGGAGACGTATGAGTTAGCAGATGCTATTTTAGAAAATGACCTTAAAGGAACGCAAGAAGAATTGGGAGACTTGATGTTGCATTTGGTGTTTTATTCAAAAATCGCATCTGAGCAAAAAGCCTTTGATGTAGCTGATGTATTGAATGGGGTTTGTGAAAAATTAATAAGACGCCACCCTCATATTTATGGCGATGTAAAGGCAACTTCTGAAGAAGAGGTCAAACGAAATTGGGAGCAAATAAAATTACAAGAAAAAGGGAAACGCTCCCTATTGCAAGGCGTTCCAAATTCGTTACCCGCATTGGTAAAAGCCTTACGAATGCAAGAAAAAACGCAGAAAGTAGGATTTGAGTGGGAACATATCGGACAAGTTTGGGCAAAGGTGGAAGAAGAGATAGCCGAACTAAAAGAAGTGGTTGATGAAAAGGGATCTAAAGATAAAATAGAAGATGAGTTTGGGGATGTATTGTTTGCGTTGGTGAATTACGCTAGATTCTTGGATATTGACCCTGAAATTGCATTAGAACGCACTAATAAAAAATTTAAACGTCGGTTTGAATTTATTGAAAAAAATGCTCCAAAAGCGTTGGACGATATGACCTTGACGGAAATGGATGATTTGTGGAATTTGGCGAAGAAAGAAGGATTGTAGGCATTATTTTATGTTGTCTCTACGTTCTCCCTGCTCAAAAAATTATTTTTCTTCGCTTTATTTGTTAAGATTTGAACTTGTTTGTCGGCAGATAGGCAAAAATTTCCCTCCAACAATTCGTTGTGTTTACTGTTGAAAATAATTATCAAAAAAATTAAAAATCGATCTTTTATGAAATCGAGTATCGTATGTTTAGGGATTTGTATGATTGCCTTATTTACAGCAAGTTGTCAGCCGACGACTACGGGAAGTGCGACAACTACATCTGAAAAAACACAACAAGCTGCCGTTACAACATCTGGAGTGAAATCAAATACCCCAGCTAAATATATTCCTAAGAAAGAGGGTTTAAAGAGAGCTTATTTTGCATCGGGATGTTTTTGGTGTGTAGAAGCGGTATATGAAAGCGTAAAAGGTGTTGAAGAATCCGTTTCTGGTTACTCAGGCGGACATACTAAAAGTCCAACTTATCAATCTTCTAATACAGGTAGAACAGGACATGCAGAAGCAGTAGAGATATTTTACGATCCGACTGTGGTTGATTTCGCAACGCTAGTAGATGTATATTTTGGTTCTCAAAATATCACACAAGTCAATGGGCAAGGGCCTGATAGAGGTTCGCAATATCGCTCTATTGTGTTTTATCAAAGCGATGAGGAAAAGGCAATTATTGATAAAAAAGTAGCGGAATTGAATAAAGAATTAGCACCTCGAAAAGTCGCTGCGGAGGTCATGGAATTTGAATATTTTTGGGTTGGTGAAGATTATCATCAAAACTATGAGCGTTTGCATCCAAATCAAGGCTACATCAGAGGAGTGTCTATTCCTCGTTTAAAACGTTTTCAAAAGAAATTTCCACATCTGATTAAGGAAGGGCATTAGTTATATTGCTTCGCTAATTGTATAATTGTGCCGCCTATTGGCTGATTGTGTCGCTCCTCCGTTGCTAATTGTCTTTATCGAATGTTCGACTAACAATCATGCAATCAGCCGATAGGCGACATAATCAGCGAAGCGACACAATTCTTCCTAATTCTTCAACGCTACACTTCCCTTCTTCTTCTTACAAGTCTTCGTACATTTTGCCGAGCAATTGGCTTTCTTCGATGTTGTTTTTTGATTGACCAAAGTAGCTTTAGTTGTAGTAGCTTTGGCTGTCTTAGTCGTACACTTCTTAGTGCAATCACTTGGTTTACAAGGTTTCTTTACACATTTTGTTACATCGCAATTGGTTGGGTCACAATTCTTTTTAGTTTGCTTAGTGCTGACGGTTTGAGCCGTAGCAGTTGTTTTTGCTTTATTACATTCTTTTCCTTCAAATTGAACGACCTCACTTACGGATGGTATCCAACCTTCATTAGAGGTTTGTGCAAAATTTACATTGATAGATAATAATAAAACTAGAATAGTCGTACAAATCGGACATACATCTGGACAACATTTGTTCATGATATTTGTGATTTTATACTATTTAGAAAAGAGAACAGAGAAACGAGCTCAGAGATAATTTGAATATCGCTTTGAGTTTCTTTTCAAATAGTATGATGATAAAAAATAGCAAGAGAATATTAAAAGTAAGTGTTAAATTGATTTATCTATGTTCTCACTTCTCTACTCTCTTTTCTTGAATAATTGATACCCCAAAGTTAGAATAACCTTTACTGTCAAGTTGTAGCTTACTTGTTAGCGACTTGTTAATGACTTGTGAATCAATGGACTTTTTAAGTAGGAATTAGCACTTTTGTAGGAACGACTCCCGATAGCTTCCCGTACAGTTGTCGGGAGGGATAACTTTCGACTTTCGATAATATTGATATAGGATGAATAGAATAAATTTAGTCATTGCGGGTTCTACGATTGCTTTGATTGCCCTAATTATTTTTCAAGTGCAATGGATGCTACAATCTAGGGATTTAATAGAAGAACTATTCGATAATCAGGTACGGATGGCAATGTGTGCGGCTATCGAAAGCGTCAGTACGGATACTATCGGGGCATCTTGTACCCTTTCTACCAATGATTTAGAAAATTTAGATACCGCAGAATTATATAGTGAAATTGGACGAGCTTTAAATTTCTTTCAAATACCATTAGAATATGAAATGGAACTGGCAAGTCCTGCAGTGATTGCCCAAAATGAAAATCAATCCTATTGTTGTGCAGTGACGGTTAATGAAGAAGCTCAACAGTCGGTTAATGTGATATTTCCAGACAAGGGACGCTATATTTTAGAGCAAATGAGTTTTATGCTGATTTCCTCTATTTTGATATTATTATTTGTGAGTATCGTTTTTGTCTTAGCCAATTACTCCTTGATTCGACAAAAACGACTCAATGAAATCAATAATGATTTCTTCAATAACATGGCTCATGAATTTCGTACGCCTTTAGCATCTATTGGATTGGCTACCAAATTATTGCAAAAGAAAAATAAGACCTTAAAAGATAATCAATACCTCACGATTGTACAGCGAGAAAGCCGCAAACTCTTACATCAAACCGAACGGGTATTGCATCTAGCAAAGATGGAAAATGGAGAATATCAATTTCAAAAAGAAACGATTGAATTGGATAAGCTAATCAAACAAATCATTGCAGAAATGCAGGTTTTGTTACAAGAGAAAGGCGCAAAACTTCACTTTAATCCACCTCAAGGAAATTGGCTGATTGAAGGCGATCCTTTTCACTTGGGCAATGCCTTCCGAAATATCATTGATAATGCCTTAAAATATGCTTCAGAAGAACCGATTATAGAAATTTCTTTGATGCAACGAGAAGGACAAATTATAACTCAATTTAAAGATAATGGATTGGGTATTTGTAAAGCGGATCAACAGTTGATTTTTAAAAAATTTGGGCGGGTTTCTACAGGAAATGTACACAATCAAAAAGGTTTTGGTTTGGGCTTATCTTATGTTAAAATGATAATAGAACAACATAAGGGAAGCATTCAAATTCAAAGTGAATTGGATAAGGGAAGTCAGTTTAGTCTTGTATTTCCGATATAGTAGCGTCAAACCTTATAGGTTTCCAAAACCTATAAGGTTTAAAATAACACGAGTGATGAAAAAAATATTATTAGTAGAAGACGATTTAAGTTTAGGATTTCTATTGGTTGATTTTTTAGAATCAGAGGGATTTGCGGTTAAATTATGTAGAGATGGCGAGGCAGGTTGGCGAGCATTTCAGCAAGGGCAATTTGATGTCTGTTTGATAGATGTGATGTTGCCTAAAATGGATGGTTTTATGCTCAGTCAAAAAATTAGAACCTTAAACCCAACGATTCCTTTTCTATTTCTAACCGCTCGTTCCCTTAAAAAAGACAAATTAAAAGGCTTTAATCTAGGGGCAGAAGATTACATCACGAAACCCTTTGACGAAGAAGTTTTGCTCTGCAAAATTAAAGTGATCATTAGGCGACAAGAAGATAATAAGCCCGTTGAAACCTTACCCACTCAATTTAAAATTGGACGCTACTTATTTGATTATCAAAAACAAGCCTTAACAATAGACAACGAAACCAAACGCATTACCGAAAAGGAAAATGAAGTCTTACGCTTGTTATGCTTACACAAAAATCAAATTCTAAAACGACAAGATGCTCTCCAAAAAATATATGGTAAATATGATTATTTCTTAGGGCGTAGCTTTGATGTCTTTATTTCTCGCCTTCGTAAGCTATTACAGCACGACCCTAATGTTTGTATTGAAAATGTCTTTAAGGTTGGGTTTATTTTGAGGGATGAGGTGGGGTGAATAATAATGACTAAATGAAATCATTTCATTTAGTCATTATTACAAAAATTCTATAACTGTATGAAATCTTCATATACCCTCCTATTCGATTATTTGCTTTAATCTTGTACCATCTTTTGTTATCCATCTTCTTTATATCTTTTTTTAAAACATATCCATACATATGACTACCATCTCTTTTGAAAAGTTTTACCTTACTCTAAGAATTATCATAATTTGAGATATACTTTAAGGTTATACCCTTTTCAATTAAAAATTTTCGTCCACTCGTTGACTTAAAATTAGTCCTGCGTTTGGTAATTCTATCATCTTTACTGTTGTTAGGGCGCTATCCTAATACCCGTAATATATATATGTGAGAGGGCATCGAGCTAGATGGAATACTCACTAAAAAGGGCAATAAAATAAGAATTATAATAATCCTAATTTTATTAGCCCCTGTTAAATAGACTTAATTGTTAAACTGTTGAATCGTTGTTCGAATATTTGTGTATAATCGAATTAGACTTATTTAGTCAATATCCTTTTATAAATCTTAAAAGAACTACCTTCCTTGGCTAGAATATAACAATTGTTAGAATCATCGTGATCCATTTGATAGATTTCGCCCGTGAAGTCCTTAAATCTCCATATGGTTCCATCATAATGCAATACTTTTTGCCCTTCTTCATAGAACAAAGACCCTCCATCAGATACATAGATTCGGGTATCGGTAGAATCATTTTCAGGATGTGCTATAAACATGACCTGACTTGCAGAAGCAGCAGAAACATCAATTACTTTAAGTGTTTCTTCAGCTATGCCCGAAGTATTAATATAAACTGCTCTTTTGTGACGAGAACGAATATCTAAAGTAAATAAGGAGTTGGTATTATCAATAAAATAGATAGTTCCATCAGAAGCTACACTCAAAATCTCCAATTTCAAGACAGCTCCGCTTTGATTGCTCACTCCTACATTTAAGGAATCCCAAGATTCGCTAAGTCCTCCTGCTTGTCTGGAGAATAGTTTTGAGCCTGTATCAATGTAATAAATTTCTCTACCACTACCCGTTGAAGCGTATTTAACACGTTGATTGAGTGCCGCCCATGTATTTAACTTGTGGTGATATTTATGCAATCTATCTTCATCTGATACACAAAGAACAGTACCATCTTTAGCACAATCAATCATTTTGGGTTTTGCACCATTCGGAAGCGGTGTGACTTCTTCCCACATTGAACCCAATTGAGCAGAACGCCTTACAATTTTATCTGTATAAGTTACACCCCATATCATACCTGGTGCACCTACTGCTATATGGTCAAGTATATCTGTCCTAGAGGGTTGCTCAATCTCTACCCAAAATACATCTTCTGTAAGTTCTACTGTTTTGCCCGCATCTGTTGAAAGTGTGTGAGGTACCAATTTGAAATACGCAGCATCACTACCCATATTTTTAGGAAACATTGTACCACCTCCAGGCATTTCGGCAATACGAAGTCTGTAATCAAATTCAGTAACCCAATAGCTACGAAATCTATCCGTAGAGGTAATAACTTGATAATCCACATTAAGATTACCAACATCCAATAAATCAAAAGAGGCGTCTTTCTCGTAATTTTTACCTTTTTTCTCTTGTAGCCTTAGGAAATAGTTTCGATGTCTAATGTGTTGTTTTGGATTTTTTACAGACTGAAAAGAAATAGTTCCAGTTTCCCCGCTTAAACCACGAACAACTTTGAATGCAAAGTTATCTATGTTATCATTAGTAGCTGCTAAGAACTTTAGGTAAGAATCACCATCGTCTGTGCCAACATAGTGATTCGGTTTCTTAAAAGATTCTAGTAAATAAACGTTACCAATTAGGGCGTCTGTAGGATCCGTTTTGGTTGGTGGCAATATTGTAGCCATAGTTTTATAATTTTAAATTCTAAGGTTACTGCTTAATATAAAGCATTGCCTAAATATAGGGGTAATTAAGTGTAAAACACAAACATATTATATTTTTTATTAAAATGTATTTTGTTGTTAATTATTGATTTGTGAATTATTAAGGAAAGCATTTACTGTATAAAGACTAGTTAAGAGAGATTTTTTTATTAAAGTATTAATTGTAAATTAAAGTTGTTGTATCATCTTTAATCTTCTAGTTATAAAATTAAGTATTCGGACATATTTATTCGTTACCTAAGTCACGAATACACAAATACTTAGTTTATCAATAATCAGTTAATTAAATTTTAAAACCATTCTTGCATTAGTGGTTATTTAATGTGTCCGATCACTTATATACTATTGTATTAAAAGAGTATGAATTTTATCTTTAACAATGTTAATCTTATTCCGGCCCTTTTTAACGCTCCATTTAGAATGAATTTTAACTATAAGAGCGTCAAATTCTAATTCTTCTTTTACAAATGGTACAACAGTCATACTATGACCATTATTTTCATCATAGATGAAGTCATATTCATTAGCACCTGCTGATTGAAAACTAACTTTTCCATCAACCATTATATCTAAAGGTTGTATATATTTATCCGTTTCTTCTAAAAAATCAATTTCGTATGCTTTAACTTCTACATTATAATCATCTATTTGATTTAAATAAGACTGTGAAGCATCCTTGATAGGACGATACTCATAAATGGAATCAAGATTCCTGACTTCCCAATCTTGAATCCAATAGAATTTAGCAATATCTCGTTCTTCTTTTTTATTTGTATCAAATTCAGTAATAGTAGTGATAACCACACTATGAAAATACGAAGAGTCCCTAATTTGACTAGTTGAACTAGATTCACAAGAAGATAACAGATAACCGATACAACTACAAAAGATTAAATATTTGGACATAATAT
>CAYLSF010000215.1:2127-8734 GCA_964385675.1 uncultured Saprospiraceae bacterium | reverse complement strand
CCTATTTTTAATTCTCGCTGTAAATACTGTTCAATTAACAGCACAAACACCGATTCCAACCGCTCATGCTCATAATGATTATCTTCAAAAAAATCCATTGAAAGATGCGTTAGCGAATGGCTTCATGAGTATTGAAATTGATTTATATTTAAAAAAAGGAAAATTAGTGGTTTCACACTATCCATTCTTTTTAGGTTGGAAAAAGACCATTGAAGAATTGTACTTAAAACCGCTCAAAGCCCATATCATAAAAAATGGAGGTAGGGTTTATCCAAATCAAAAAACGCCATTAATCTTAATGTTAGACCTCAAAACAGATGGAACAGAAATGTATCCTTATTTAAAAAAGGTATTTGAACCTTATCAAGATTTGATTGCTACTTTCCCGATTTCAGATACAATGGATTTTAAACCGATTCGACTATTAATTTCTGGTAATCGTCCGATTCAATCCGTCCAAAATAATACAATTCAATACTTTCAAATAGATGGTCGATTTGATGAATTTTCCCTAAAAGCGAGTTCTAGTTTAGTGCCTCGTATTAGCGATAAATACAGTAAATACTTTAAGTGGAAAGGAAAAGGCACAATGCCAGAAACAGAGCAATTATTACTTGAAAAATTGCTTCAAAAAGCACATCAACATGGCAAAAAATTACGATTTTGGGGTATGCCAAATCATCCCAATGTTTGGAAAACTTTACTTGATGCAGGTGTCGATTGGATGAATGTGGATGATTTGGAGATATATCGACAATTTTGGGAAAGGTATCAAGATGAATAATTAGGACACAGAGTACACGGAGAAAACACAAAGAACAACAGAGATGTTTTTTAAAAATCTTATTGATAATCAAAGCATGAACTTTGTAGTTCTCTGTCCTACAACTTTGTAAAAGTTTACACAAAAAACAAACTTTTTGAATTTCACTCCTATTCGATAATTGGGATTTGGAACCTATCTGCCAACAAAGGCAGGTTTAAAAGTTGGAATTTGTGGCTTGCCACTATGTGTTTCCGTTGTGTTCTCTTTGCCTGTCTGCCGACAACGATAAATCCAAAAAAGTCAAACAATTCCGTTATTTTTACAATCCAGTTAATTACAAAAAGATAAATTATACATCAGTATAGACCCAATAAGGACAATAATGCCTTCATTGGGTTTGTATATTTTAGGATATAGCATTTATGAAATTACCACTTTCACTATTTATTCTTTTTCTATGTTTTAATTCTATTTCTGCTCAATCATGGCAACAATCTCCGATGCACGGCGGAGGATATGTCTGTGGTATTATCCCTCACCCTACCGATGCCAATACACTTTTTGCAAGAATAGATATTGGGGGCGTTTATAAAACGACGAACGGAGGCGATAATTGGACATCTATCACCAAAGATGCAATTAAAGACAATCAGTATAATTATTATGTACGGAGTTTTGCCATTGATGCGACGAACACTCAAAAGTTATATTTCCTATCAGGTAACTCGCCTTATGATCATGGTGCTATTGATGACGAAACCTTCCTATGGTCAACGACCGATGGAGGAGCAAATTGGAGTCGGGAAGTTACCCCTTTTGGAGTGGGTGGTAATGGCTTGTACCGATATGCTGGAGAGACTTTAGTGATTTCACCAGATAATTCGAATTTACTATATACCGCAGGACAACCAACTTATAATTATGGAACAGGAGATTGGAATGAAAACAGCGGTTTATATTCCTATAACATCAGTAGCGATACTTGGATACGTTTGGATGGTACAACCTTTAGCAAATCATGGATAACGTCTATTCAGTTTCAACCTGATGATAGTGATTTCTTATATATTTCGGCAGTCAGCTATACTTTTAATTCAGGAACTTCTACTAACGCTGGACTTTGGAAATATCAAGTTTCAACTGGGATATTAACCCAAATTCGTACTGATGAAGTTTTTGATTTTGCCTTTGATGCAGCCAGTTCTAATACCATCATTACTACTCAAAACGCAGGTATTGATATCACTTATGATGGTGGAACGAATTGGAGTGGATTAACCCGACCCGATGGTTATGATTACAATTATTTTGTAACCGCACATCCTACGGAAAGTGGTCATTGGTTTTTTGGATTTTGGGATGCCATTTTTTCAAGTGGCATTGTAGAAACTACTGATTTTGGAGCAAATTATTATGATGTCAAATACAATTCGGGTACAAATTTTAGTAAAGTAACTTATCCTACGTATGCGAATGATAACTATCAACCTAGCTTCGGAAATGCTACCTCTACTCTACTTTTTCATCCTGCTAATACAAGCGAAGCCTATGTGGGCGATTGGTATGGTATTTTTAAAACTATTAATGCCAATACAGATTTAGTCAGTAATACAGCAGCGACGAATACTGAAAATTCCAATTGGGCATGGACTTGGGCAACTTCGGGGATTTATAATTTGGTGCAATTACGCATTTCGCCTCATCCTGAGGATACCACCATTTTTTACAATTGCGTAGCTGACATTGGTTTTTATAAAGGTCAAAATAGTGGTGTAGATGCTGTTTATCAAAATACCCATCCCATTACTAGTATTTACGATGTCGCCTTTGCTCCTTCTAATACAGATATTGGTTATTTGGTCGGTAAACACCACACCAGTAAAGGGCGAATTGTAAAAACAACCGATGGCGGGGCTTCATGGAACGAACCCTCTAGCAATACACAATGGGGAACGTCTTATTTTGAATCCAATAATTCGAGTGCGGTAACAGATGTGCAAGTGATGGATGCGGATGCAAATACATTAATTGTAGGAATTGAAAAGGGAAGTATGGCGAATCAGGTTTTTATCTCAACGGATGGAGCCGTTACTTTTTCCGCTTGGGATGATGGTTTATCTTCTAGTTTTTTCAAGTCTTGGACAGCACAAGATAAATTACTAAAAGATGCGAATGGAGAAACGTTTTATGTGTGGCATGAGGATGAAATCTATAAACGGAATCGTTACGATGCCTCATGGACAGCGATGACAAATCCGGGCGGTTCGAGTTGGTTCGCTTCTGTGGTGACCGATCCTAACGATGCAGGTGTATTATATGCTACACAATATGGAAATGTTATTTATAAATCAACGGATAGTGCAGCTACTTGGTCAAGTATTGCATCAGGGGCGAGTAGAAGTACAATTTTAGCCGTCAGTAAATGGGGCAATATTGCCGTTCTTGATGGTCACCATGCTAATTCTAACAAAACGCAAGATTTATATGTCAGTGAAAATGGCGGTACTACTTGGATAAATGTTGGTTTAACCGATTTTTATTCGATGGTCGGCGGAATGGTCTTTTTACAAGAACGAAAATTATTAGCTTGGTCGGCACATACAGGAAGTGCAATGATTGATTTAACAACAGTCTTACCTGTCGAACTTCAATCTTTTACAGGAAACTGCAAGAATAGACAAGTTGACCTACAATGGCGAACCGTATCAGAAATCAATGTTAGTCATTTTGAAATTCAACAGCATACCAATGATGGAGAATGGACAAATATTGGAATAATCCACGCTCGTGGATATTCAAATCAACCTACTTATTATGATTACACCACTACTCAAACAGCAATGACCAATTTCTATCGTCTAAAAATGATGGATTTAGATGGTTCAATTGAACATTCAAATGTAATTGCCATTGATTGTCTAATTAAAAATCAATCTGTAAAAGTCTTTCCAAATCCAACGCGTGATTTGCTTAATATTCAGTTTGATAACGATATAACCACTCCCGTTTTTGAGTTTATCAATACTTTGGGGCAACGTTATGAAGTTTCTAATGCTATTTTGCAAAATCAAAGTTATCAACTTAATGTAGCTCATTTACCCAAAGGAATCTACTTTTTGAGATTTATGAATGATGGTAATATGGAAGAAGTGATTAAAGTTATAATTGAATAATAAGATTGTCTTATCATACATTTCTACTTTAAAAACAAGTAGCTAAAAGAATGAATTTTTATCGTTCTTTAGTACAAATGAAACACGGATTTAGCGGATATAACGGATCAAACGGATTTATCTAAATAAGAATTTTTTAAAATCTGTTTCAATCCGTCGTATCTGTCAAATCCGTGTTTCATTTATACTACTCTAATTTGATTACCCTTACGTAATTTTATACAGTTCCTCTTTTTTTATAAGGTAAGTGTCCATAATATTTAGGTCGGCTATCAATTCTTATATGTAGCCAATAAACGCCTAAGCCTGATGTACTCAACCATTTGGGATCTGTGCTTACATTGTTGAACATGGCATCTCCTACACTTTTCCATAAAGCATGAACTTGCTCTTCTTCCGCATTTCTGACAAATGATAATAGATGTGTATAAACCTCCTTATCTTGAATTGGGCAAGGCACTACAAGTATGGCATCTTTCCCTAAACTGGGAAAAGTCACGACATTGGAGTGATTCATTTTTTGATTAAAAAAACGTTGGAAGGGCTCTGGCGTTGGAGACACATTAGCTAACCTTCTACTATCTCGTAATACAAATTCAAATGGTGTATCTAACGAATATTTGGTAACAGGGACGCATTCCCAAAAAGTTGCTTTAAACGAACTATTAATTAAAATATCATTAAAATACAATCTAAATGTAGCATTCTGTTGCCAGTACTTTATCACTGTTCGATAAGATAAAATAGTGTCATTTTCTAAAAGCTCAAATTTATAAGATTGATTCGGTTTTACCGTCTCTACATTATGTGTCCACATCTTGAAATTCTGTTATATTTCTGTTAAAAAGTTTCCCCAAATATCATTTTAAACTTACTTTCGCAGTTATATCATTTTGATACTCAAACAATAACAAAATCATTTTAATTGTAATTTTAAAATTGTACTCTAAAATTGGCAAACCTCTTGCAATTAATGAAACAAAAGGAAGTAGTGAACTATCTATAATTCAACTATATTTTAAGCAATCATTAATTGTTTTTAAACGTTCCTTTTTTGAGAAATAACCACTTCTTTCTCCGTGAGTAAGAAGCATTTGAGAACATTAACAAAATTTAAAAAACTATTAATCGTATGAAAAAAGGTGTTGTAATATTAGCGGCATTATTATTAGCAACAGTATCGGTACAAGCCCAACGTTTTGCATATGTAGATGTGGAGAAAATCTTGGAAGCTATTCCAGACTACAAAGCGGCACAATCTACACTTGACCAAACAGCTTCAAAATGGAAGCAAGAAATTGCTGCTAAATATAGTGAAATTGACGAGCTATATCGTAGCTATCAAGCCGAACAAGTTTTATTAAGCGAAAAGGCAAAACAGCAGCGAGAAGAAGAAATCGTGAATAAGGAGAAAGACGCTAGAAAATTTCAAAAGGATAAATTTGGACCAGAAGGCGAATTATTCCAAAAGCGTCAGCAACTCGTTAAACCCATTCAAGATAAAGTCTATGCTGCCATTGAGCAATATGCTTTAGATAGAGGGTTTGATTTTATATTTGATAAGTCAGGAGGGGTAAGTATTTTATATGCGAATCCTAAAAATGATAAGACGGACGATATTTTAAAGCGTTTGCAGAAGTAAGTTTGAGCAGTTGATAGTGAGCAGTAAGCAGTTCACTAAATTCTACAAGATTCATAAGTCAACTATTAAAACACGGAAAATAGATAGCTTTTATTTATTTTTGCAGCCTTTTAGGGCAAGATTAACAGGATAGACAGGATTTTCGTTAAATACCTTTCAAATTTATACTGTAAATTTTGTTTGTAATGATTATTCGATACCTACGACTATCAACATTCAACTATCGAATGAAATATATTTAAAAAATCGAATATCGTTGGTCGAAAGTCGATTGTCGTATTTATTATTAACTAACAACTTTTATTTGACATTGAGTGGTTATTTGTCCATTCAAAATTACCTTCCTGCTTTTTGGAAGTTTAATTACTAAAACAGAACATCATGAATAGAATAGCTCAAATCGGAGTAGTAGTGATACTAGCCATTCTACTTTTTTCAGCTACTACTGTACAGAACAGTAATAAATTAGGATATATTAATTCATTGGAATTATTGGATCAAATGCCCGCTGTAAAACAGGCAAAGTCTAAATTGAGTGCTCAGAAAAAGCAGTCTGAAAAATTATTGCAAACACAAGCTAAGAAATTTCAAGATCGCTATCAAAAAGCATTACAAGATGCTCAAGCGGGTAAATTATCTCCGAATCAACAAAAAAATGTTGAGAAAGAATTGGCGACTTTACAAGAGCAAGTCTTAAAATCAGAGCGTCAGATGCAGCAAGATTTATTAAAAAAAGAGCAAACGTTATTCAAGCCAATTCAAACGAAGGTGAAAAATGCTATCAAAGCTGTAGCTAAGAAAAAAGGCTATCGTTATATCTTTGACTCTAGTGCAGGTACAATTTTGCACGCAGAAGATTCTGATAATGTATTGGCTGCTGTAAAGGCACAATTGGGAATGTAGAAAGAATTTAGAATTAGGAATTGAGAATTAAAAATTAAGAATTTTTCTCAGTACTATATATTTTAAAAGCGGTATAGGGACTTTATGTTTCTATATCGCTTTTTGATTTTAGGAATATGACAC
>CAYLSF010000215.1:0-2104 GCA_964385675.1 uncultured Saprospiraceae bacterium | reverse complement strand
TGTGGCTTACATGCAGAATTGAAAAAATTAAGATTAATTATGACGTGATTAATATTTAAAATACTCTTTATCCTATACCAATCACCAGTCACCAATCACAACGTCGAAAATTTATGAGAAGATTCTGGCTTTAGCGATTTCCACAATAATTTTCAAAAAACCAAAGGTATTTGTGAACAGCATGTTAAATGCTACGTAAAGAATTGCAACTCTCAAACATTTATCGTAATATTGCAATATAAGAATTAAAGCAAAATATGGGATTAACCAAATCTGAAATATTTACCATAGAGCAAAATAAGATAGCTGCCTTTGCAAAAGTGCTAGGGCATCCTGCTCGTATTGCTATTCTGCAATATTTACTCAAGCAGAATACTTGTATCTGTGGCGATTTGGTGGAGGAAATTGGCTTGGCACAGGCTACTATTTCGCAACACTTACGGGCTTTAAAAAATGTAGGATTGATACAAGGAACCATTGAAGGAACGAGTGTTTGCTATTGCATTAATCCTATAGTATGGAAAGAGGTAGAAGCAATACTAAAATCTTTCTTTTCCAGTTTGAGAGATGGAACGTCTTGTTGTTAGCAGGATAACGAGTTTTTGATATCTAAATTCAGAACAGAGAGCAGAGATAAGAGAGTAGAGACAAAACACCCATTTTGAATATATTATACAAGTCTATCTTTTATCTCTGTTCTCTCAATGAAATGATCTCTGTTCTACTGAACAGTTATTAAATTTTCACAAAAAATATTTTTTTGACATACTTTATCGTAATTTTACGATGAATAAAATCTAAAACAAATGACAACTACACAATTCTTAGAAATTTTGGAGCAACATTCGGACTTGCCACTTCTATTTGAATATAAAAAAGGAGCTTATACGCGTATGGATTATCACATTACAGAGGTTAAAAATGTATCATATGATACTGTTGACTGTGGTGGGGTACAGAATAATTGGAAAGAGGTACATGTTCAATTGTGGGAAAATGTACTACCCGAACCGAACCATAGATTAAATACGTCTAAAGCCTTAAAAATTTTTAAAGCAGTTGAGAAAGTAAGACCAACTCTAGCGAATACTGTTATTAAATTTGAATATGGCAATGAAGATTTTCATACAGCAGTACTTCCTGTAAGTGCGGTAGATGTTTTAGGCAATCAAGTCATTGTGAAATTAGGCAAAGACCAAACTTGTTGTAAAGCTATTGATAGGGCGACGACACCTGAAGAAGCAGCTGTTGCTTGTTGTGGAACGGAAGAAGTAATTGAAAAAGCTCAAAAGCCTAAAATTAATTTATCTAACCTTATTGCAAAATCCACTAATTCTTGTACGCCAGGTAGTGGCTGTTGTTAGTTTTAGTGTACATATTAAACTATTGGAAACGCCAATCTAACACTAGATTGGCGTTTTTGAGTTTCTAAATCATTTTAGTAATCGTATAAATACGACTTTATGGCTCCGATAAGTATTGTTTCAAATCTGTTAGAATTTCTTGATAAGTTGCTTTGGTAATGCCTTTTTCTTGTAATAACAACTGCTTATAATCATTTTCTAATTGCTCTAAGTAATCTTCCATATTATCCCACAAATGACCTGCTACTTTGTATTTTTCAAAAGTGACCTCTTCTTTATTGTCTTGTAATAAGGATAGATGTGCTATATTGTTAGCGGTATAATCATACTTTTGTTTTAATAAAAGCCATACTTTGTCAATATACTCCTTTGCGTTTGGGTAATCTTACTGTCTAATGTAGATAAATCTAATATTTGTATAAGTATCTATATTTTGAGGATTAACCAAAATGACTCTTTTGAAAGTTTTAAGTGAGGCAGATATGGAATCATTGAAAAAATAAATAGCTCCTAAACTCATTAACCCTCTTTCACTTTCATTTAATTCAATCGCTTTTCATAACAAGCCACAGCTTTATTCAACTCCTTTTGTTTCTGATGAAAAAAGGCGATTTGAAATAACCACAAACTTTTAGCTAACCTATCTTTTATCCAATTTGTTGTTACAACCCTTTCACAGAAAGTTGCCGCAGTAATGTCATCACTAATATTGATTATTCAGAAAAAATCATTAAATACCC
>CAYLSF010000214.1:0-8744 GCA_964385675.1 uncultured Saprospiraceae bacterium | reverse complement strand
CTTCCCACTTATTACCTATAACTTATTACTTATCACTTTTCTTTAGAAAAAGTTTGCGTAAATCGAAGACGCTCATTTTCTTCATCCGCGGATTTTAAAAACAAGGCTTTATAATATTCCCCTGCTGCCCATTTGCCTACAAAATCTGAATAATTTGAACTTCCCATATTACCAGATTGACCGCCGGGATACACAACATGAGCTGAAATACCTTTTTCCTTATCTAATTCCACAATCATTCTCCAAGAAGGACCATTACGTTCACTTACTGCATTAGGGGCATAACGATGTCCACCCACATCTACATTTTTTACGGAAAAAGAACCAATACGGGCTAAATGAGCAACCGTCGTCGATTTATGATTTCTCCAATTAGGAATACCCAATGGATTATCCTCTTTCAATTTTGCAATTGCTTTTTGAAAAGCTTGTGTCATCACATCTGCAATTGTTTCTGTTGCTTTTGTAGCTTTCACATCAAACCATTCTGAATCAGGTGTGTCATTTAAGAGTTTATGTGTTCTCCAATATTCAGGTGCTAAAACAGGAATGGAGTCTTCATATACTAACATTTCATCCCACAGTAAATCATACATTTCCTTATGCCACGTCGTAAAAATGGTAGGAGCAGTACTTTCTTTTTCAAATACATATTCCCAACCTTCAAATACTTTTAAGGCTTCTAATTCTCCCTCCGTCAATTTCGCACTATCCAAATGTGTCAACATAGCGGGTAGCGACTCTGCCGCCATTAGAGAATAATTATCATTTTGTAACGCCATCATGTCTTTAGGCGTAATATTCTCCATCTCAGAGAGTTGATTATTAATACGTCGCCCTCTATAATCCGCAAATCGACCATTGTAATAGTAAGGATAACTAGGGTCAGTTGAATGTTGATTGGCAGAAGAGACAAATCCTCTTTTTGGATTTTTACTATGTGGATTGTGAGCTTGTGGAATAAATCCAAGCCATTCATCTTCCGATGTAGAGCCGTCTAATACAAATCGACCTTGCTGAGGGCGTTTTAATGGATATTTTCCTTGACACCATAAGGCAATATCTCCATCCTTACTGGCAAAAACATAGTTTTGAGCCGGTGCTTCAAAACCAGCAATAGCCGCTACATAATCGTCATAATTTTTTGCTTTATTCAAATCAGCGAATACTTCAACCTCTTTGCTATTCGGTGTATCAAACATCATCCACTTCATGGCTAAGTCTTGTTTAGGATGCTCCTCTGATTCGTAAACCACAGGCCCGTAATGTGTCAGTTTAATGGTATCATAAACCGATTCGCCACCTTTTACTTTTATCTCCTCATATAAATAATCTATCTTTCTGTATTCGCCATCATACAAGTAAGCATCTTTATTATCATCCTTCCAAGCCAACCGATACCAATCCATCACATCACGCCCTACATTGGTCTGACTCCAAGCAATATTTTCATTAAAACCAATAATAACCCCAGGCATTCCAGGTAACGATACACCATACGTATTGTATTCTGGCGTATGAATTTGAATTTCATACCAAATAGAAGGAACGGTCAACGCTAAATGTGGATCGCCACATAAAATTGGGTTTCCAGAAGCTGTCTTACTCCCTGCTACTGCCCAATTATTACTTCCTAATCCTTCATCAGGTTGAGGTTCTAAATCGTAATCAAATAAACCAATCGCTTCTTTGTTTGATTTCCCTTCTCCTACTGACGCCGCTTCAAAATCCCAGGGCGTGCCTTTAGGAATAATTGGAGATTGTTCCTCAAAATATTCTGGGAATAATAAGTCATAAACCTCCTTTCCAAAAATCTTTAAGGTATTCGTATTTTCAATATCATTATCAAATCGAGCTAGTGTGTTAGTCATCGCTTTTGATAATAATACGGCTTTTATATTTGTCCATTCCTCTGGAGCATATCCGAGCAACTTATATTCCAAAGGATAATCTTTTGGAGCGAGTTGGTTGATATAAGCATTAATTCCATCGGTATAAGCTTGAATCAAATTAAACTTGGGTGATTTTTCCCACTCTGCTAACGTCCGTTTTGCCCCCAAAGGAATACCTTTCCGACGGGTTAGTTTATCATAGTCAATTGCAGTAGCCCCTACAATCTCAGAAAGACGCCCTGCTGCGGCATGCGTCTGAAATTCCATTTGCCAAAGACGATGTTGAGCCGTAATGTAACCTTGTACAAAAGCAGCATCTACCTCACTTTGAGCAAAAATATGAGGCACCATTTTATCGTCATAAACGACTTTCACTTCATCGCTTAAATTATCAAATTGAGCATCTGAAAATGGCACAGGCACAACAGGTTCTGCATTTTGCCAAAATCCAGTAAACGGATTCAAAAATGCTCCCATAGGTGGCGTACTAGTTTTACCCACTTGAAAACTCGTACTCAATACATGAATGAGTCCCGCTGTTAATAACAAGGAAATGATAAACTTTACTAAACGCATAAGTATGGTTTTATTGGTTACTATCTGTATGTTATAATAATTTTGATTGACTAATCACTATCCCGATAGCTATCGGGAAACTAGGCAACTAATAACTACTATTAATGCAACGTAGCCCCTTCCGGAATACTAAAAATGGTACTATCTAATGGTGTTTCACTGATTTTAATATTTTCAACTACTCTAGGCTCACCTCTAGGTTCTCCTACTTGACCATTTTCGTATTTGAGCCATTGCATTTGAGTTGGTAATTTTAATCCATCTACATCCCCAAAAGTATATTTAATCAAGCTATATTTATCACTCACTTCGTCACTAAAATAAGTAACCGTATAAGCTAAATATGCCATTTCTTTTGTCTCTTTATCGAAATAAAGGATATAATTATCCTTTGCCGCATCCCCTACATTTGACTCGTAAGAAATCTTTACACCTGAGTAGGCTTGACTATCGACTTCTAAGTCGGGAACAGTCTCATAAGTGATGCCTGGATCGGACAATACAAAAGGCATCGCCACAAAGTAAAACATTAGATTGTGATAAAATCGAGGATCATTTTTAAATGCTACCGTGTCTTGAAGCATCCAGACTTTATTACCATCTGAACCAATTTTAAACTTAGACGTCGTAATTAAGCTTTTTCTAGTCCACAAATCTACTTGATTCTGTTCTTCATTGGCTGGCAAATCAAATTCAAAGGTTCTTAGTTTCTGCCAATTTGCTTGCCCACCATGTGCGTCTAAAACTGGCGTAATTAAGGTTGGTTCTATATTCTGTGTCGTATCTTTTTCTTTATTAGAGTCTGTTTGTGAACAAGATACGTATAAAATAATAAGTAGAAGGTAAATGATTTTACTGCGTTTCATATTGATGTTTTATTAAAGGTGAAGATAACAATTTTTTCAGCAAATATGGATTTGCTTCAACTGTTATTCAAATATCATGTTGAATACAACTAAAATTTCTATACAACTATAAAGTTTTTAATTCAGCAATCAAATGATGCGATTTTTCCCTATATTTATAACATTGGTAAGCTACACGACTTGTACTCAACCTGAGCCACAAAAAGAGTTTTTAGGAGATAAACAATTCCGTACTACACATCCCTCTCGCCTCTACTTTAATAATGTGCGAAGTGCCTATTATTATAAAGATCGAAAACCCAATACAAAGATTGATTTATTTACGCTCCGAAAAGTATATAAAGGCAAAGCATATCCAACTCTTGTTCCTAAAATTGTGGATAATTGGATGAAGAACGAAGCCTATATTTTTTTAGAAAATAATGCTTATCCATATTTTACAGATTCCATTCTCGTAAAATGGCAACACGAAACTATTGATACTTTACAAGGTGAATATATAATGACTAGACGCACTAAAAAACAGCAATACGAGTTTGCAGGAAAATTATTTGAAAGTCTTACTAATTCACATGAACTTTCCATCAAAAATAAAAAAGGAGAGTGGATTCCACTTTTTGATAATTTTGATGACAGAATGAATTATATTGCTACTTTAAAGGACTATTATCGATTGACAGAAGTATATTAATTATCAAGAGGGAAAAAGAGATTTTCAACATCTGAATAAAATTGATAAAAATCGAAATCACCATGAAAACTACTATCGTCTTCTAAAGTTTTCATGGTTAAAATACTTTGTAAAAATGTATGTTGAATTAAAGTGTGAAGTATTTCTTTTGGAGCATTTTGAGCATAGTTACGAGACACTTTAATACCAATATGGATTAAACCATGCTTTCTTTTATATTCTAAAAAAGGTAAATTGATATCACTTTTTGAGACAATTAGGTTACAAATAATTTTTTCCACCCCTTCTCCATAGGCTTCTAAGTAAATGGCTGCATTTAATAATTTTTCAATTGGAATAGTTTCAATTTTAGCTTCAATTTCTTCTGAGATTACGGGAACAATGAAAATTCTCCAGTTTTTAGTTTCGTTGATAGTCACTGTGTTTAAGTTTAAATAGTTAATAAATAGAATTAAGATAAATGTCAAGTCTTATGAATCTTTAGGATTTCCAGGAGGTCTAGCAATGGGTTGTTTACGTAATATATTTTCTTCCAATAATGGATAACGAATTATCTTTTTGCGTTCTTCTATCATACATTCTTCTATTGAACCTTCATACTGAATTTTATACGTTAAGTTTCGTTGTAATAATGTGTTTCGATATCGTCCACTTTCTCCATTCACCGTTACCCCATACTTCCAAACTTGTCTAGGATATAGATATATTGAATCTCTAAAGGGACAGCTCAAACAATTATACCAACCTTCAAATCTTGCATATAGTACATACTGTTGTGCTTTTTTTAGATTTTCTATATCTCGTTTCAGCTTTCTCAATCGTTTAGGCTGCAATACGTAATTACCATAAACATCTGTAGTAACTACTTCTTTGAAGGTTAGTGTTCTTGGTTTTTGTGTTGGGACTTCTTCAACATTTGAGTCGTTAAAAAGCATACCCCAAACAAACAGGGCAAAAATGGCATAAAGTGGCCAAACAGCAATAGACTTAGGTTTTGTTAACGTTTCCATATGATATGATCGGTTTTACAATGGAAACATTGGAGGCGTAGGACATACTCATTTACAATCGAGGTATCGCCAAACACCCACAGTCCAAACAAGTACGCCTACCCCTATTCGCTGATATTCCTTTATCTATTTTTTTACCAAAGCAAAAACACCTCATACATATTTAAAATATGACAATAGTGAAAATACTCAAAACCAATAAGGCTAAAGTATAAAATAGATATGGAATAAGCAAAGGGTAAGCGTTTTACATATTTTTCTGACTGTTGTTGAAAATTGGCGATTTCCGATTGTAGAAAAAATGATAAAACGCTTCCTTTGTTCCTCTAACTTTTTAAAACAAGTAAATAACTATCTTAAAATACTATTAAATATAGTTTTTAAAACTATTTGAACGTAAAAATAATTTAAATATTCTAAAAAACCAAATAAAATTAAATTTTTAATTGATTTTTGAAATCTAAAATTACAAAACCAAATAAAATGCTATTTTAAATAGCATTTTATTTGGTTTTCCAAACCGTTTTAGCTTGAATAATTACTTTGCCTGTTTCAGAAGTTATTTGATGAAAAAAGGAAGCATCATCTATGGGTTCAGCATACAATATAATTTTATCGCCTAATTGAGTTTCTTGTTTAAACACAATATCAATCTCTCGAATTTGATTATTTTTCAAGACCTCTACAGGAAGCGTCTCTAATAACCATCTAAAATAATGGGTATTATTCGTATGATTATTAATATCTAAGTCATGCCATTCAATTGTTCTCTCCGTTTGATATGAAAATGTTTTGATACGAGGAAATTTCCCTTTTACCACAGGCATTTTCTCTCGTTCTTCATTAATAGGGATATTCTTAATAAAATCTGGGATATGTGTCAATTTTCTCTTAATGGTATCTACAACAAGCCATGTTGAAGTTGATCGTCCAATTCTTTTTCCAGTATCATCTAACATCACAAAATCACGATAGAAAAAGAATTTATCAAAACCAGAAGGAAACGTTTCTACGGTAATGGTAGATTTATGATTGGGTAAGTCATCCATTATAATATGCTGTCGATTCAGTACCCACATTAAATTATGTTGCAATAAATCATATTCCGTTAGCTTTAAGTCGATAACGTGTGCGGAAGCCGATTCTTGAAAATAACTAACAACAGCAGATAATTTTGCTTTATGAAAAATATCTACTTCATGTGAGCGAACGGTGAATTGTGCAGTTTTAAATGGTGGCTTCATATCAAACTCAGATGTGATTATTTTAAATTGCTAATTTAGAGGATTTGGAGTTATTTAATAAATATTTGTCATACAAGTATTCACACATAAAAAATAAAAGCCCGTAGGCAATATATACCTACGAGCATGAAAATATGACAGGAGAATAAATTTTCAATTGAGTTTAGTAGGCGTAATTAAATTAAAAGTAGGAATTTTGACCTGTATGGTTGTATTGTCTGATTTTTTTTTCATCAAATAAGTACCATACATTCGTCCTACAGGTGTTTTGAGTGGACACCATGAAGTATATTCATGTTTCTCATTAGGAGCAATTATAGGTTGCTGACCGATAACACCTTCGCCTTCTACTTCCCTTTTAGTTCCATTAGAATCAAAGATGTACCAATGCCTTCTAAGTAGCTGTACTGTTTGATTGCTAACATTTTCAATACATACTTTGTAAGAAAAGACAAAATGATTTTGATGAGGTTTTGAGTAGTATGATTGATAATAAACTATCACACTTATCTTAATACCTTCAGTTGTTATTGTTTCGTGAAACATTATATCATTCTGTATTTATACTATGTAATCACCAAGTTACAAAAAAATAATGATAAATGCTATCTAATTATAGCAAAAACTCCTCCACAATTTGCTCGGCTTTTGAGAGTGTCTTTGAAAGGACATCGTTTAACAAAACAAGGTCAAATTTGTTCTCAAAACTAAGTTCAAAAGTAGATTTTTTTGCTCTTTTAGCGATGTTTTCGGCACTTTCGGTCCCTCTACCACTCAATCTTTCCAACAAAACTTCTATTGAAGGAGGTTTAACAAAAATTGATAAGGCTTTCTCTCCGTAATATTTCTTAATATTTAACGCTCCTTTAACGTCAACATCAAAAATAACTACTTTTCCTGCTGCCCATAATCGCTCCACCTCACTCTTCAATGTACCATAATATTGCTGCTTATATACCTCTTCCCATTCTAAAAAATCATTAGATTCCACTCGTTTTTGCCATTCTTCTAGTGATAAAAAATAATAATTTTTTCCATGTATTTCTCCCGCTCTGGGTGAACGTGTTGTTGCAGATATAGAAAAAGCAAGTTGTTCATACTTCTCTAACAAATGATTAACAATAGTAGTCTTTCCTGCACCAGAAGGTGCTGCAAATATCAATAATTTCATGTATTTAGTAATTGATTAATTAGTGAATTAGTTGATCGGGAAATCAAATTTTTTAGAAAAAATTATCTAACCAATTACAGGCTATAGTCATTATTATTTTACTAGACGATATTAGCTACTTGTTCCTTTATCTTTTCAAGTTCATCTTTCATCTGTACTACTAACCTTTGAATAGCTGAAGAATTTGCTTTTGAGCCAATAGTATTAATCTCTCGTCCAATTTCTTGACTAATAAAATTTAACTTCTTGCCTTTTGTCGATCTTTTATTGGCTAATTCCTGTGAAAAATATTTACAATGTTGTGCTAATCTTACTTTCTCTTCTGTAATATCCATTTTCTCAATATAATACATCACCTCTTGTTCAAATCTATTTTCATCTACAGCTCCTTTTGCACCAAAATCTTCCATATTTTGTTTGAGTCGAGCCCTTAGTTTTTCTATTCTTTCCTTTTCAAAAGGCACTATCTGCTCCAGATAAGTCATGATATTTTTAACTCTAAGTTCCAAATCCTCTTTGAGCACATTACCCTCGTCTTGTCTAAACTTAGTAATCTTATCTAAAGCCTTTCCTAATACCTCTAAAGCATTCTCCCAAGCATCCTCATCTATCGTTTCTTGCGTTGCCACTACTACATTTGGTAACCTAACAATAGATGCCATTAAGTCTTCTTCTTGTGCATTTAACTCCTCTCTAATAGATTTTATTTCATTATAATAATTAATAAACACACTTCTATTGAGAACAAATTCATCATTTCCATTTAAGCTTTTTACTTCTACTAACACATCAACTTTCCCCCGTTTCAGTCTATCTGCTATTTTTTTTCGGAGTGTCATCTCTCTTTCTCGGTAACTTTGGGGAAGTTTTAACTTTACATCTACATATTTACTATTTAAAGAACGAATCTCTACTGTAATTACACTACGCTCAAACTCTTTGACCATACGACCATATCCCGTCATGGATAATACCATTTGCTTCTATTTTTTGTTATTTTATAAAGTCTAGCAAATTAATAGCAATAATTTGATTTACCAAATATTAATTTTGTATAAAAAACTAAACCATCAAACTAAACCGTTGTTTTTCAACAAATTAATACAATTTTAATATAATTAACTTTTATAAAATAGATAGTTAAATCATCAAAATGTGACGGTCTTAAAATTATAGATTAAATAATGATGACAATTATTAGAATTACCACATTTACCGAAATAAATAATTTAATAAATACGTTACTCCAATAATTAAGTAAAGTCAAAGTAGGTACTTGATACCTTATATACAG
>CAYLSF010000213.1:4901-8766 GCA_964385675.1 uncultured Saprospiraceae bacterium | reverse complement strand
TACTAATGTTGATAAAGGCGATTATGATAAATGGTATGCACCTATTGATGAAAATATCTCTGATTCAGCCGTAACCGTTCAATTTGTAGGTGTTAGTACGATGTTGATTTCTGATGGAACAACCAAGTTCATGACGGATGGATTTTTTACGCGATTAAATGCGATTAATCTAATTCGAGGTTATATCAAACCCAATACAGCAGATATTAAATGGGCGGTTGACCGATTAGGGATTGAGACCTTAGATGGTATTTTTGTGGTACATTCTCATTTTGATCATGCGATGGATGCACCCGAAGTTGCCCGATTAACGGGAGCAACGATGTACGGTTCTGAATCAACCGCAAATATTGGTCGAGGTTGGAATTTATCAGAATCTCAAATTGCTTTATATCAAAACAATCAACCGATTCAAATTGGCAAATTTAAAATCACCCCTATTCTATCAAATCATTATGAATTTCCTGATCCCGCAATGCGAGAACAAGCATTAGGTGGCAATCAAGAAATTACAGAACCTTTAGTGCCACCTGTTCCTGTAATGGATTATAAAATGGGGGGCGCCTATACCTTATTTGTTGAGCATCCTAAGGGTAATTTTGTCATACAAAGCAGTGCAGGTTGGAAAGAACATACCCTAGATAGTATTCAGACGGATATTGCCTTTATGGGCATCGGTGGTTTAGGCGGACAAACAGAAAAATATCAAGCCACTTATTTTAAAGAAGTGGTAGATGTTTTACAAGCCAAACAAATATATATTATCCATTGGGATGCCTTTGTAGGTTCTATTACCAAACCCATTCAAGAACCAACGGTATTAGTAGAGCGGATGTTTTCAGGCAACACCAAAGGAAGTTTTGAAGCTGTAGAGCGAGAAGTTAATAAACGCCCTGGTTTGAAAGTCAATTTATTGCCGCAGTGGGAAAAGGTGGTATTGTTTGAATAAGAATATTCGATTCTCTGAAAGTTATTAGTTCGTTTCACTCATGCTAGCTAATTCGTGGTGTGATTTTTCCGTCAAGCGATCCCGAAGGCTTTCGGGAGAGCGTCCGTCCACCGTCAAGCCTGCCTGTCGGCATACAGGGCGAAGCCGTTCGTCCACCGTTTATTAATCCATCAACTAATGGCAAGTGCCAATCGAAAGCCCGTATTATCGACTTGAACATTGAATGAACCATTATATTTATAAAAAACGCTGCAGCAGTTAGCTGCAAATGAAAAACTACCGCCTCGGAGTATGCGTGTTCTAGTCCTGTAGGGAGAAGCAATTAACGGTTTTTCATCCTTAGGTCGATTAGGTTTCATATAATCCAAATGATCATCTTCGCACCACTCCCACACATTTCCACTCATATCAAATAGTCCAAAACCATTTGCCTTTTTTAAGCCTACCGGCTGCGTTTCACTAGGACTATTCCCCTCATACCAAGCCACTTCTTCTAATTCATTACTTCCTGCATATAATAGTTCTGTGGTATCGCCACCTCTTGCAGCATATTCCCATTGTGCCTCACTCGGTAAGGTAAACACCTTGTTGGTTAGCGTATTTATTTTTGGTAAAAATTCATTGGTAATATCTTCCCAACTGATCTTTTCTACCGGTCGATTATCCGCTTTAAAATAAGAAGGGTTTAGTCCGTCCATCACTCGTTTCCATAGAGCTTGTGTTACAGGACATTTACCCAACCAAAAAGGTTGATGAATCGTGACAGGATAGGCTGGTTTTTCATCAGGGCGAAAACTTTCATCGTGTCCCATCATAAAACTACCCGCAGGAATATAGACCATTTCAGAATGTGGTAGGTCGTCAAAAATGTAAAAATTTTGATTTGTCATGCTCTGATTATTGGTTATGGATTATTATAAATTTTAAAACTAAAAATACGAAAATAATTGGTTTTGAACTACTTACTGATTTATAATAATCTACAGCTTATTCAATCATGCCTCGTCTTTTTCCATTTTAGATAATTGCTGATGCCGCATCACTAAATATCCAGCTAAACCAACTGCCACACCAGGAATAATACACACCAACAACCACACCCAACCATATTTAATCTTTGATGATTCATATACCACCCAAACAATTAATACAAACCAAGTGAAAAATACATCTGTCGCATATCCCGAAGAATATGGATTGACAAATCCTGCTGCAAATGCACCGATGATGTCTGGATTGTCTATCAAAGGCGGTACAACAACCACACAAAAAATAGCTGTAAACCCAACGGCTAATACGATTAAACTTGTCTTAAATATTGAATCGCTCATCACATTTAAATTTAGAATTTGTAAAAAGGAATTAGATGAATCTCAAACAAAATACTAAGAAATATCAACTCAATAACATTTAAACTTACATTTAAAACTTTTTTGATAACAAAAAATCAATATTTTGAATACATTTTTATTAAAAAATGCGTTATATATTGTATATTGTGTAATTAATTTATTAAACACTCAACATCTATATGTTAGATAATATTGATATTGTCAATGTATTATTCTTAGACATTGAAACCGTTTCCGCTCAACCTACTTATGATGATCTTTCAGAAGATTTACAATATTTGTGGAAACTAAAAGCGAAACAAATCCTCAGAAAACCAGCAGAAGAATTAACATTAGAAGAAGTTAAAGAACTCTATCCACAGCGTGCAGCAATTTATGCAGAGTTTGGTAAAATTGTTTGTATCTCTGTCGGCTTTGTAGTACGAGAAGCAGGAAAGCCATTGGAACTTCGAGTAAAGTCCTATGCACACGAAGATGAAAAAGTGCTACTCATAGGCTTCTCTAAGTTATTGGATAAATACTACACCAACCTTCATTCGCAATATATGTGTGGACACAATATCAAGGAATTTGATGTGCCTTATATGTGTCGCCGCATCGTGATTAATCAATTACCCTTACCTAAAATGCTAGATATTCCCGGCAAAAAACCATGGGAACTCAAGCATCTTTTGGATACCATGGAATTATGGAAATTTGGTGATTATAAAGCCTATACTTCTTTACGACTCTTAACGGCTGTCTTTGGTATTCCTTCTCCAAAGGATGATATAGATGGTAGTGAGGTAGGAGGCGTATTTTGGAATGATAAAGATGTAGAACGCATTGCCATTTATTGTGAAAAAGATGTACTAGCGACCACACAACTCTTTCTAAAATTTAAATGTATGGATTTATTAACAGAGGAGCAGGTACTTTTTGTGGATCGGCAGTGATACTTAACACTAAGAAAAAAAAATAATCGTCATTAGGAAAGTTTGTCCTAATGACGATTTTATTTATATCACATTTTATAGTTAACCCTCTTTGGAATTTGGAATTTGTGATTTGTATCAAATTGGAATATTTTTTGTATATAAAAATTACATATATATATAATATTCACTGCAAAGGGTCAAATGACCTTTATTTGACATTGGGCAACTAAATTAAACTTAACATTGTAACATATTACAAAATTAAATATTTATAAATAATTCCTGCATCACATAGTTCATAAATAGTATTGCCCCACTTAAAAGAATCTACTTTATTGGTTGACATATATTGCATAAGGAGATTATAAATTTCACTCCTTCAATTGTTTATATCATAAAACTGTAGATTACTATGTGTACACTATCATATCAATTCTTTTCAACACATCAATTTTTCATTGATCATAAAAGGCTAACCACCCTTCATTTCTCTACTGATCTATTAACAAAATTACATATTTGAAAAAAATTTAATTTTTTTTCACAACGTATGCAACGTTTTTCAAATATGTTGCGTCTGTGTTAATAAATCTAATATTTAGAGAATTAATTATCAGTTGTTTTACATGTAGAGAGAGTTTATATAT
>CAYLSF010000213.1:0-4885 GCA_964385675.1 uncultured Saprospiraceae bacterium | reverse complement strand
ATGAATCGATTGATATAATTACGAATCAAATTTTTAAAAATTAAACATATTATTATGGCAGCTTCAAAGCAAAAAATGGTAACACTAAACACAGAGAAAAAGGCAATTAAATTAAATTATTCAGATCTTAGACAAGGTGTTGTTACCCTTAGAGCAGTTAATCACCGTTTACGTCAAGATATTATTGAGTTATTGAGCGAAAGTGAGCCAATGACTGTTACTGACATATATGTAAAATTACGTTTAGAGCAATCTGTGGCCTCTCAGCATTTAGCTATTTTACGTCGTGCAGGTATTGTATTGACTGACCGTAAAGGAAAGTATATTTATTACACATTGAATACTGAAAAGTTATCTTTAATCGCGAAATTGGTTGAAAATATCAGCGAAGCTGACGCTTAAGCAGCATTAAAAAAGTAACTACTAATTGAAAAAATTTATTGATGCACTTTGAAAGATATGATTAAAAAATACGTTGCTCCTATTGCGTATTGAACTTACTCATTAACCAATTTCATGCAGACAAGATACTTTAAAACATATTACTATTGGAGTAGGCTTTCCAGATTTGGAAAGCCTTTTTTTATTCATTCTCTTATCATTCCCCAATTTCCCATCTTTCAAATAGAAATATTCAATTATTTTTATCGTTGTAATATTCAATGAAAATCGGATAACCGATAACTAAAATAAGATGATGATACAGTTAAGAAATACCACGCTACTGCTTTTACTGTGTATAGCACAAATCACTTTGGCTCAAGATGAGGATTATGTAAATGACAATATCCCTATTCAATACGAAGATTTCGTATATCAAGATAATATCCGTACCGTTCAGATGAAGGTAGATGGTATGAATAACATGAATCCTGTAATTTTGCCATTAAATGGTGGAGCTACGGTTGAGTTATCTTTTGATGAATTAACGGATGATGTAATGGACTATGTTTATAAAATCATCTTATGCAATGCAGATTGGACACCCAATACTGAAATGAATGAAATGGAGTACTTAGATGGTTTCACCAATGAACGCATTACCAATTATGATTTTTCTTTCAATACTTTTGAAAATTATGTACACTATAAAGTAACTCTCCCTAATGAAGATATTAGATGGACAAAATCGGGTAATTACCTTTTATTGGTGTATGATGAGGAAGATGAAGAGCGTCTGATTTTATCTCGTAGATTTATGGTCGTGGATCAAAGTATGCGTATTCGTTCTACGATTAATCGCCCAATGAATTTTAAAATTATGCGTACCCATCAAGAGATAGACTTTTTTGTCAATCACAAAGGTATTAATATCTCCAATCCTCAGATTGAAATAAAAACGGCGATTCTACAAAATGGTCGTTGGGATAATGCCATTGTTGGGTTAAAACCTTTATTTGTCAAGCCTGATGAATTAGTTTTTGATTATCAAAATCAAATTATCTTTCCGGCAGGTAAGGAATATCGTTATGCTAATTTGACGAGCTTTCGATACAAAACCGATAGAGTTGCCAATCTAATTGATGACAAGATAGATGGAAATATCGTACAATTGATGACTGAACAATCTAGGGCTTTTGTTCCCTATTTATTTGAGCAAGATATCAATGGTAATTTCATTATCAATAATGAACACAGAAATGATAATGACCTAGAATCGGATTATGCTTGGGTTCATTTTGGATTAGAAAAGCCCTTAGAAATGGAAGGTGGAGATGTTTACCTTTTTGGAGCCTTAACCGATTGGGGCATTCATGAACGCTTCCGTATGGACTATGACGAAAATTTACGTCGATACAAAGCTCGCATACAACTTAAACAGGGTTTCTACAATTACCATTATGTGTTTGTAAAACATGGCACACAAACCGTTGATTTAGAGGAATTAGAAGGTAATTGGCATGAAACAGAAAATAATTATACTATCCTAGTTTATTATCGTCCTTTTGGAACTCGATATGATCAATTGGTAGCCGTACAGACGATTAATTCTGTTCAGAATTGATATTGCCGAAAGGGCTTGTATCATATGATAGCCACAAATGTACGAATAAAACATCATTCGTGCATTCGTGACTATTATCTTTACACCACTTCTAACTCTTGTTCTAAAACGGGCTCTGCCTTTTTCTTCGGTTGATTATACTTCTTTTTATACTTACGAATCCAATACATCATTAATGGTACACCGATAATAGTCGGCCATAACCAACGAATAATAGGAGGTAAGAAGAAGAAATTAGTTGCCGAAAAAGCAGATAAAGTTGCAATATAGCCCCCCATCATCCCTGAAATATGATTGTATAACCAATCCATTTTATCCTTTGGAGGGTTTTTAAATTTCTTCAAATTAGTATAAACCCCATTCACGCCTAACACTCCGAATACGCCTATCACAATTCCGAAGGATATTTCCAAGAAAAAATAGACATATATAGCATAACCAATTAATCCCAAACTAAACACTCCTGTAATAATCGCTACCGCCCAATCTAAGGTTGCTGGTTTTTGACCATCGTATAAATTCTTTAAAAACAAGGCTCTATAGCCATCTACTACCGCATAGTAACTAAATACGGATAACATCAATAAAAATGGAATCCATTTAAACAAGGAAATCAAAAATGCCGTCAAAGCAACAACCGTCATTCCCCAAAAAAAGACTTTACCCCACTGACGATGTGCTTTTCCGCCCTTTTGTACCGCTAATGCTACAGGTGCAGCTATAAATGACGTAAAACCAGCAGCAATGTGAATCCATAACGCAACTTTCAAAAAGATTTCCATAATATCGATTTCGGATTTCGGATCTATGATTTCGGAATGTATTCTATCAAAATTAAAGTCCGATATATTTTATAATTAATTGATACCGCAATCTACTGGAAACCTTATGGTTTTGAAATTTTAACCAACCGAAGTGTAGAATTTTAGGGATGAAGTGTAAAATTCGACAATCGACCTTCGATTGTCGATTGTCGATTGTCAAATTTTAAAAATAACTAACATAACCCACATGTATTTTGGTGGATTGAAAATCTAGGGGATTATTGAGTTGTTGACCGGCAGCTACGCTAAAACTTAGGATTCCATTACCAAGTTGTAGGGTCAGTCCTAGTCCAAATCCGAAAGGTTGATCTTGAATTTCCTCTGCGGTCGTTCGATTATTGAGCCAAGCATAATCTAAAAATGCAAATAGATAAGAATTTAAGCCAGTTAAAAATCGAGCTTCAAGTGTTCCGACACCATATAAATCTGTAAAAACAGATTCTTCATCAAATCCCCTTAATAGTCGATTTCCTCCAATTCGATAAAGTTCATTTTGATAGATAGAATCTTGTGTAATGAGTCCTCCTCCTGTTACGCCAATTTTTAGTGTTCCTCTTTGTCCTAATGGAATATAGGTATTCAGGGTCGCATCAATTTTAAATTGATAGGTATTTAGGGTCAAAATATCATATAAAGTTGTGAAATCAAATTCCGTATCATCGGGGTCTTCTAAATCTGTGATTAAGGTATTTTTATCAATCCGCTTTAATCCTGCCCCACCTCTAAATAAGACTTCAAATCCCTTTTGTGGATTGTAGCGATAATTAAGGCGTTGTAAATAATACTCTAGTCCTAAAGTCGTATTTGATACATCTAAGTTTCTTGGCAATTGACGACTATTGATAATTTGATTGGGATTAACCGTTAGTAGGGTAGTAGAAGTGTTATTCACAAAGGCTTTTAAATAATTACCGCCTTCAAATAAATACTGAATCCCCAAATCATATCGAAC
Organism: uncultured Saprospiraceae bacterium; assembly: GCA_964385675.1. Classification (GTDB taxonomy): domain Bacteria; phylum Bacteroidota; class Bacteroidia; order Chitinophagales; family Saprospiraceae; genus CAYLSF01. Next base: position 1,104 of record CAYLSF010000213.1, on the reverse strand, counting down.
ATCCAGATAAGAACTATCTCGACGATATAAATGAAATTTGGCGTCTGCTCCAAAAGGTAAATTCAATAGATAGTTATAGGTCAAATGAATATCTAATTGTGGCGTACTCGGTCGCAATTGCTGCCAATGAAAATCAATTAATTCACCTCTACCTAAAAGATTCTGAAAATACAATTGAATATTTCCTGTAAACGTTAAGCCGCCTGTTTCTTCATTTTGAGGTAAAAAGCCCACCAAAAAGTCAAACTTAGAAGACCGTTGCTTTTCTAAGAACAAATAAATCGTCGCCTTATTCCCTTCAAAGACCACTTGAGCAGGTTGCTTTTCTTTAAGAAATCGAAGTTCTCGTAATCGTTGCTGTATAGCTCTAATTTTAGTTTCACTATATAAATCCCCCTCTCGCAAGTCCAAATAATTTTCAAGGTATTTCAGTCCAATTTTAGCGGTTGATTCTTCTAATTGAATCGGTTTGAGGGTAATTAACCGATTTTTATCCATGTAGAGTTTAGCTGAAATATTTCCATTTTCAATCACAATATCGCCCAAGTAAACCGATGCAAATGGATAACCATGGTTTTCTGCATAAGTCAGCAAGGCTTCTTGAATTTGAACAATATTTTGATAATCAAATATTTGACTAGCATATAGCTTTTCTTTAAACCCCACTTGTTCTAAAAAGGCAGGCTCCACATTTCCATTGGTGAGTTTGGCGAGTTGATATTGATACCCTAGAAAAAGATAAGCGGTTGTCGTATCTCCCTGAATTTGAATACTATCAAAGGAAGCCGTTAAGTAGGCTTGTTTTTGGAGGTCTAAAACCGTGGTTTGTAGGGTCTTCTGAACTTGATTTTTTGAATAATAGATGGATTTAATGTTGATATTTTTTTCTATAAATTGATGGGTCGTATCCAAAGGGATTATTTTTAAATAAGTGGTATCTGCTTGACTGTTCCCCTTTAAAGAAAGAAAAAATCCAACTATTAGCAATCCAATTATTTTACCATATCTATGATAGTCTAACATTTTTTACATCCAGTTTAATCGCGATGAATACCTAAAACGATTTTACAAACATTTGTATATTCAACCAAGATTTATTATTTT
>CAYLSF010000212.1:652-8767 GCA_964385675.1 uncultured Saprospiraceae bacterium | reverse complement strand
GTCAAAACTATATTTACCTCAAAACTATGATTTTACAGCATTGGATAAAATGTTTTACTCCTTTCATGAAATATGTTATCATAACAAATACAAGAATAATTACGATTACAATCTAACCTTATTGATTTTAAATAAAATTCAACATATTCAAACTTCTTCCGTACTATTAATTGAGTCAGAATCGTTGACATCTCGGATTGCAGAACTTTATTATGAGTATTATGAAGATCAATCTGATTTGAGGCAAAAACTGACAGAAAAAGAAACCGAAATTCAATGTATCGTTTCTAAAATGGATTTAGATTACCCAAATAAATTTGAATTAGGCAATGCTCAACAACCTAGTTTGAGTGATTATGCGGATGGGGTAGATACACTTCAATTTTTGACCACTCTTTAAATCAATGTTACAAAACTTCAATTAATGCTATTTTCAAAAAAACTATTAGGATTTATTTGTCTGACTATTGTATTGACTACTTCAGGATGTATTGATTTTATAGAAGAAATCACCCTTAAGAAAGATGGCTCAGGAGAATTTAGGTTGATGACGGATATGAGTAAGTTATTTTCTTCGCCGATGATAAATGGATTAAAAAAGATTGAAGAAGAAGACACGAATTCTAATATGAATTTAGAGCAAGATACGGCGTTAATTATTTATGATATTTTACCCGATAGCGTCAAGCGTGAAATGAAAGATGCAGAATACTGGAAAAAGACTACATTACGGGTAAATTTAAGCGAATCGAAAGGTATAGGTATTTTAGGGTTAAGTTTCAATTTTAAAGAGTTAAGTGAAATTGATCAATTTTATAACCGATTAGGAGAATTAGATAAAATAAGATTGGAAGGCTCGCCTACTCAAATAAGTGGTATTATAAACATGTTTAGCAAGACGTCAAGCAGTAGTGACGCTGAATATTTATATGGACTAAAAAAGCGTAAATTTACAAGACACAAGCGAGTTATTGATGGAGCAACCGTTTTTGAAGAAGAGAAGGAAGCAGCATTATTTAAAATGATGCTAGGAGGTGCTAAATACAAAACGATTTATAATTTGCCAGGAAAAGTAAGAAAAGCTTCTCATCCTAATGCTAAGATTAAAGGTAAACAAGTTACGGTAGAAGTAGATTGCATAGATTACATTGAGGGAAAGGCAACATTGGAAAATGAAATTAAGTTTAGAAAGAAGTAGATATAAAATGGTTTATAAAGAGCTAAATAAACTGAATTAAATTTTTAATTAGTTTTGGGAGTTAGTGTTTAAAATAAAAATTCAACAAATGACAATTACAAAAAAGTTATTAGGACTTTTAAGTTTAGTAATCGTATTAACAACTTCGGGGTGTATTGATTTCATTGAGGAAATTACATTACGAAAAGATGGCTCAGGCGAATTTAAGTTAACAATGGACATCAGTCAAGTCTTTTCTTCACCTATGATGGAAAGCATTCGTAGTGAAATGGGGGAAGAAAACCAAGCAAGTACAGAAAAAATCGAGATGGATTCGAGTATGGTTTTTTATGATATTATGCCTGATAGTATTAAAAAAACAATGAAAGAACCTGAGTTTTGGAAAAAAGTAAAACTCGAAATGAATATGAGTGAATCTAAGGGGGTTGGACTTATGGGATTTGTAATAGATTTTGAGGATTTGAGTGATATTGATATGTTTTATAAGCGAATGAGTGAATTGCAAGCTATGGGAGAAAATAGTGGTAATAAGCAACTTGGCGGTATCATGAATCTTTTTGGAGGTACAATGGGTAGTAACTTTAAGCAATTGTATAAATTGAAAAGACGAAAACTCACCCGTTTCAAGCAGCCTAAAACACCAGCAGAAGAAGTGGAAGAAGATGAGAATATGGCAATGATGAAAATGATGATGTCGGGTGCAAAATATAAAACGATTTATCACTTACCAGGAAAAGTTAAAAAGGCCTCTCATCCTAATGCTAAGATTAATGGTAAAGATGTCATTGTGGAAGTTAACCTACTAGATTATCAAGAAGGTAAAGTGACCTTAGAAAATGAAATTAAGTATAAGAGAAAATAGGTGAATTATGAGTTACGGGTTGCGAGTTAATAACCCGTAACTCGTAACTAGTAATCCCTGCTTGTGAGTATGGGATTTCATTTTATTCAACATGCAATTTATATGTTACCTAGAATTGGACATTATGCTACACTAGATGTAGTGAAAGAAGTACCATTTGGCGTTTATTTAGATGGAGGGCCGTTTGGTGAAATTTTATTACCCAAACGATATGTACCTGAAAATACTCAGATAGATGATGAATTAGAAGTATTTATTTACTGTGACTCGGAAGGTCGCATTATAGCTTCTACCTTAAAGCCTGCCGCTACTGCAAATCAATTTGCCTATTTAGAAGTTGTGGATACCTCAAAATATGGAGCTTTTATGGAATGGGGTATTCCTAAGCACTTATTTGTTCCATTTAGATAACAAGATATTCGAATGGAAGAAGGGCGTAAATATTTGGTTTATATTTATGTAGATGAACAAACAGATAGAATTGTGGCATCTTCTCGCCTTAAACGCTTTATAGCTAAAGGGCAAAAAGTTAAATTAAAAAAAGGAGAAGAAGTCGATATTATCATAGTAAAGAAAACCGATTTAGGGTTTAAAGTTATTATAAATCAAGAATATTGGGGACTAATTTATGCCAATGAAGTTTTCCGTTCCTTGAGAATAGGAACAGCAATGAAGGCTTATGTTAAAAATATTAGAGACGAATTTAAAATTGATATAACATTACAACAACAGGGCGTAGCAGGAATGTCAGACGCTGCTCAACTTGTATTAAATCATTTAGAAGAAGTTGGGGGCTTTTTGCCTTTAACGGATAAAAGTCCTCCTGAAAAAATATATAAATCCCTAAAAATGAGTAAGAAAGCCTTTAAACGAGCGATTGGAAATTTATATAAAAAACGAATTATTAGAATCGAAAAGAAAGGCGTAAGATTATTGGAAAGTTAGGGGTTGGTTATTTGTTATCGGTTATCCATAGTTGTTAGGTATATACTGATAACCGATAATCAATTTCCTAATTCCTTATCCTAAAAGTACCTATTCCGACATTCATACTTTTTAAAAGATCGCATATACGACACTATTAATTCTTTCTCTAAAAATAGTTATAGATACCTTGTAATTTCATTTTCTATTATTTTAAAATGTACTAAAAAAGGGAAATTATGGGTCAAACGACATATTTAGAGACAACAGAAGATTTTTACAGAGAAGCGGCTTTAGAACCCAATGTCGGGTTATGCTGCACAACAACTCCAATTTGGCAATTACCTGAATTAGAGATACCTACTCGAATGTTAGAAATGAACTATGGATGTGGAAGTACGGTACATCCGAGGGATTTGAGTAATGAACCTACAGTGTTATATGTAGGGGTTGGTGGTGGAATGGAATTATTGCAATTTGCTTATTTTTCAAGACGACCAAATGCAGTAATTGGTGTGGATGTAGTGGATGAAATGCTAGAGGCGAGTCGAATGAATTTTTATGAAGCAGAGCGTTTAAATCCTTGGTTTAAGTCGGATTTTGTGGATTTAAGAAAAGGGGATGCTTTGAATTTACCGATTAAAGATGAGAGTATTGATGTAGCTGCTCAAAACTGTTTGTTTAATATTTTTAAACAAGACGAACTGAAAAAAGCACTAAAAGAAATGTATCGAGTGCTAAAACCAAATGGTCGATTAGTATTGTCCGATCCAACCTGTGAAACACTAATGCCTGAAAATTTATTGAACGATGAGCGATTAAGAGCGGAGTGTTTAAGTGGTGCATTGCCTTTGAAAGATTATATCAAAATGATGACTGATGTGGGATTTGGTACGATTGAGGTTCGTGCAAAACGTCCTTACCGAGTCTTATCTCCAAATCATTATGATACCAATGAATTGATATTTATAGAAAGTGTAGAGGTGTGTGCCATTAAAGATCCAATGCCAGAAGATGGTCCTTGTGTTTTTACAGGAAAAACGGCTATTTATTTTGGTAAAGAGGAATATTTTGATGATAAAAAAGGACATACTTTACTACAAAATCAACCGCTACCCGTATGTGATAAAACAGCAGGAGCATTAGCTAATTTAGGTCATTCCGATATTTATATTTCAGAATCCACCTATTTTTATGATGGTGGCGGATGTTGTTAATAACAATTAAAAAGGGCTTGAATTTTTCATTTAAAATTCAAGCCCTTCCACCAAGTAACGTTGAATTCATTCGACTACCCATTATACCTGAGCCTTAAATAAACTAATAAATCGTCCCCAAACGAAAGCAATAGAATCTACAATTTTTACCACAATGCAGATATAAGCTCTTTCTAAATAATGTCCTACTAATTCAAAGAAGCGTTGGAAAGCTAGAGCAGAAACAATTAACTCAAAGATATTACCGCCAATTAGCCAAAAAAGAAGAACTAAAATTAAGGCTGTTCCATTTACAATTTTTGTGGTCATTCCTTTAGTTCCGTTATCAAATATGGTCTTAGAAATAGAACTCACGATGAGGAATGTTAAACAGAATAGTAGATTGTAATGTCCGATTTTTTCTCCGAGTTCGAAAATGTAATTGATTAACATGATTGTATGGTCTTATGTCTTGTTTAGATATTCTCGTTCTTTAAAAAATTCCGTGGTGAATGTAAAAGGACATTCGAAAACGACCGTAGGAAGTGTCAAATTTACTTTTTCGTTCACTCAAAACACGGAATTTTTTAAAGAATCAATATTCTTTTATCACTGTGTAATGTGCTGATTGTGTGTACGAAAGACTTTTTGAAAAGTTGTTATTTTACAATAAAAATTGATTCTTGGTTTTATAAACCCTTCACCATTTTAAAAATTAATGTCATAATGTTTGAATTGGTAACCGATAGATTAAGATTGCTACCTTTAAATTTGGATTGCTTGGAATTATTAGTTCAAGGTAGGACTCTAATGGAATCACATTTGGGATTAATGCCTTCTAATCTTCAATTGGATAAAATTATTCAGACTGAAATTAAGGAAGCTCAAATAGAATGGTTAGAAGGCGTTCGAGCGAACCCAATTGATTATTGTTGGTTGACGAATTGGGAAATAATTTTAAAATCAGAAAATAGAATAGTTGGAGGCATTGGCTTACATCGAGTTAATACGAGTGAGGTAATGGTTGGCTACGCTATGGATAAACGATATTACAATCAAGGAATAGCTACAGAAAGTTTGAACGCCTTAAAAAATTGGGTGTTTACATATCCTTTTATACAAAAAATGATGGCGGATACGCCTATTGAAAATGTAGCTTCCCAGAAAGTTTTGATCAAAAATAGATTTGTAGAAAAAGATCGAAATCATCAAGTGATTCATTGGGAATGTTTGCGATAAATAGAATTGGTTTTCAAGTCTTAAACTCATATCTTGCCAAACTAGAAAAATGCTATCTTTTAACTCGTGTTGAAACGTGTAATTGCTAAATAATTACACAACGCACAATACGCAACTCATTATTATGATACATGTGTCTTCCGAAATAGGTACACTTAAAAAAGTATTGGTACATCGTCCTGATGATGGAATTGACAGAATCTCTCCAAAACGTGCCGAAGAATTACTATTTGATGATATTGTTTTTTTACCAAAAATGCGGGAAGAACACGATACATTTACGGATGTATTGCGGATGTTTTTAGGTAAAGAAAATGTTTATGAAGTAGAAAATTTATTAGAAGAAGCTTTGGTCGCAAATGAGCAATTGAAAAATCGATTGATAGATGTTATTTGTCAGTTTGAGGAATTACCCAAACGTTCTAGGGTATTACTAAAATCGTTATCGAATCCTGTCTTAAAAGAAGTATTGATTTCTGGCTACTATGAAGCAGAGGATATTTTTGTATTTGACCCTATTCCCAATTTCCTATTTACAAGAGATATTGCAGTGACCGTTAATGATCACGTTATCATTACTAAAGCAGCAAAATCAGCTCGATTCCGAGAAAACTATTTAACGCAATTTATTTTTGAAGCACATCCTTTTTTCTATGAATTGCAGCGAGATGGAAAACTGATTAACCTCAATGATGTAGAGTTATTTCCACCATCTAGGCGAGGAGAGTCCGTTTCAGCAGAAGGAGGAGATATTATGATAATCAATAAGGATTATCTCTTGATTGGATGTAGTGAACGGACAACTGCTCATGGTATAAAGTTGCTAAAAGATGTTTTATTTGAAAAAAATGTAGTGAAAAATGTGGTTCAAATAAATATCTCTAAAGCCCGTTCATGGATGCATATTGATACCCTTTTTACACACATTAATAATCAGCACATTACAGCTTATAAGCCATTGGTTATAGATGGCCTAGCATCGGGGGTAAAAGTGTATAGAAAAGATACCGATCAAGTTGATTCCTATACCTCTGTAGCTGCCTTTATAAAAGCTGAAATCAATCCTGATATGGAATATGTATTGAGTGGAAACGATGAATATCCGTATGACGAGCGAGAACAATGGACAGATGGCTGTAATTTAGTTGCCCTAAAACCTGGCGTTGCTTTAACCTATGATAGAAATGTAAAAACAGCAGAAGCTTTTCGTGAGAGTGGGTATAAAGTTATGAGAGCAGAAGATTTATTAGCAGATTTTAAAGCAGGAAAAATAGAAGTGGATAAAGTTGAAAATACAATTATTACCTTATCCTCTACGGAGTTATCAAGAGCAAGAGGAGGCTCGCATTGTATGACTTGTCCTTTGTTGAGGGGGGAGTAATTGTATTGCTCGTTCCTCGCAATTGTGCCTACCGATTCTTATCGGTATCGCTGATTGTATGATTGTAATGACAGATTGAAATTTCTAAGAACAACAATCACACAATCAGCGATGCCGATAGCTATCGGGAGACATTATTAATATTTATAATTCTTAACTGTATTGACAAAAGTTTTGACATTATCCAATGGTGTGTCAGGATAAACACCATGCCCTAGATTAACAATGTGTTTGCTAGCAAAACGCTGAATCATTTGAATCGTTTCTTTTTCAATCGCTTCATGTGGAGCATATAAAAAACAAGGATCAAGATTACCTTGTAAAACTTTTTCCGTTCCAACCAATTGACGGGTTGTAGCAGGATCCATATTCCAATCTACCCCAATTACATTACAATTTAATTCCCCTAATTCCTCTCGGATGAAATAAGCTCCTTTTGCAAAAACAGTCTTTGGAACTTCATCAATCTCATCGCACATTCTTTTTATATAAGGCAAAGCAAATTCCTTGTATTGAGCTGTGGTCAAAATACCTGCCCATGAGTCAAAAATTTGAATTAAATCTGCGCCCGCTCTTATCTTTCCTTTTAAATAGGAAATTGTAGCCGTTGTAATTTTATCCAATAACTGATGAGATAGGGTAGGGTGTTGGTATAAGAATTTCTTAGCTTTTGAAAAAGTCTTACTTCCTGAACCTTCTAGCATATAAGAAAAAATTGTCCAAGGTGCACCTGCAAATCCGATTAAAGGCACTCTACCCGCCAATGTTTTCTTAGTTAAGGCTACAGCATCATAAACATATTGCAAATTTGCTGCTGCGGCATCACCTGTAATCATAGCTTTGACATCTGCTTCCGATTGAATTGTTTTTGGAAAGAAAGGACCTTTTCCTTTTATCATCTCATAAGTCAATCCCATAGCCTCTGGAATCACAAGGATGTCAGAGAAGATGATTGCGGCATCTACATCTAATTCATCTACAGGCTGAATAGTTACTTCACAAGCCAATTCTGGCGTTTCTACTAATTCTTTGAACCCAGATAACTTCGCTCTAACGGCTCTATATTGTGGTAAAATTCTTCCAGCTTGTCGCATCAACCACACAGGAGGACGTTCAACTTCTTCCCCTCTGGCAGTTCGTAAAAATAAATCGTTTTTCAATTGCATGTTGCGAAAATAAAGGTTTGATACGCTTTAATAAACAATGAAATTTGGCTTGACAAAAGTATTACAATTTTTTGAAGTATAATATAAAGATGTGAGTAATCAGCGCTTTTTGACGTTACTTAACCTAAACATGAAAGTTGAAGTTGAGG
>CAYLSF010000212.1:0-626 GCA_964385675.1 uncultured Saprospiraceae bacterium | reverse complement strand
AGATACATAGAGCCAATAATATATCTAGGGCGAGGAATGGTGTTTTCTCCAATTTCTACAAAGAAAATCGTATCCTCTAATCGATACTGTAACCCCAAACCATAATTGACTGCCCAATAGACCCATTCTTGAATTTGTGGAAGAAGAACTGTTAAGGGGTAAGTCGTTTGAATTTCCTCTTTTCTTAATTGTAAGCCTACAAGTGGGTAAATTTGAATTTCTTCTGTAACCTTAAACCGGTAATGCACATTCCATTCACCTCCATATATAATCCATTCATTATTTTCATTATTGACTTCATCCTCCCAAAAACTAACAAATCCTTCAATGGAGCTAGACCAATTTTCTTTTGCTTCTACATATCCTCTAACATTATATCCTAACGGGGCATTATACCCAAATTTTGAAATACCACCTCCAAAAGCCACTTTTTGACCCAAAATTATATTAGGAAACAAAAGAATACCAATTAAAAGGACAAACCAAATCAACTTTTTCATACGCTCAATTTAAGGAAGTGAATGCTATCAAAGATAATACATTAATTAAACGATAAGCTGAAAAGTAGGCTGCTTATTTGTCTTTATTTAACGATTTAATAATACGATTAGGCAATGAGGTTTAAG
>CAYLSF010000211.1:0-8773 GCA_964385675.1 uncultured Saprospiraceae bacterium | reverse complement strand
TATAAATTACTAATACATAAGTAATACTTGATATTTTTTACTTATGTGAATTTAAGATATATTACAATTATAAAGCAAGTCAACTAACGTCTTTTGACGATAATAATACATTACTTAGTTAGTATTACACTCTGATTACTAAGTAATTAATTATTATTTTAAAATCAAATTTATGGTATATTTCCTATTTTATACCATCTAACAAAAACGTCTATCTAGCCTCTTTATTTATTTAATCTCTCAATCTACCGTTTGCATTTTCGACAGATACAAACGAATTATGAAGGTCATCTTACTGTTGTTATCGTTTAATAATTAACTTTTGCCCGATGTTGATGCTGTTTGACTCTAATTTGTTGAGTTTTTTAAGTTGATCCACTGTAACGTCATATAGTTTAGAAATTCGATATAGTGTCTCTCCTTTTTTTACTGTGTGTGTTATTGCTTGTTTTGGCTTCGATGTCGTTGTTGATGTTGTCTTGTTAGACTTTTTGGAAGGATTATTTTTATCCTTATTTGTTTTAGGTTGTCTAGAATTTTTCGATACCAATCTTGGCGTTGATTTCGCCTTTTTTCTCAATGCTATCAATGCACCAACCGCTGGCTGACGCCCTTCTGGCATTTTGTTCTTTTTATATAATTTTTTCAGCTTTATTCCATACAATTGTGCTATATCATACATCGTTTCTCCTTCTCGTACCTTATGTGTCTTTTGCTTCCCTCTAAATTTACTACGTTTCGGCTGTATATATACTCGCTCTTGATTCTTAAAAATAGTATTCGCACTAATCTCATTGTACTTAATGATGCGTCTAACAGATTTGTTAAATCGTTTTGCAATTTTTAAGGGTGTATCTCCCTCTTTAGCAAAAACCATTTTAACATCATTATGACTAAATACTCTGTTGTACTTTAATGCTTCCCGATTACTATCGGGATCTCGTTTTGTGTCATTATTATTCAATCTATCATTAGAGACGAATTTATCATCCAAATCGTTGGATGACATTTTATCAAATTGAAATAATTTATTGTCTTCTATGATTTTTATTAGTAATTGCGGATATTTCTTGTTCGTTGCATATCCTGCTTTCCTTAATCCTTTCGCCCATTTCTTGTATTCAGTTGGTTTGTAATCAAATAAAAATCCATATCGATGCTTTTTTTTCGGATCTGCCAAAAAATCTGTGTGTGCGATAAAAGAAGTCTCTGGATTTTTATACGCTCTAAAGCAAGACTTTTTCAGTCTTCCGAACCTATCTCGATCATCATCCTTTTTATAATGAGTTCTCCCTTTCCAATTTCCACCACATTTAATCCCAAAATGATTATTAGCTTTTTGAGCTAAATCACTGGTACCATCAGCGGATTCAAGAATAGCTTGAGCTAATTTTATGCTGGCAGGAATACCGCTTCGTTCCATTTCTGAAACAGCGATTTTTTGAAAGCGTTTAATGTAGCGTTTTCTTTGTTGGCTTTGAGCCATTACCATTAGGTATAATATACTTAAAGTAAGGGTTAGCCCTAAATACTTAATGTTCATAGTTGGTTTGTCTGAAATATGATGCTGTGTTTTATTGACAGTAATGTAACAACAAAACTTTCGGATTTTATATAAATGTTAAATTTTTTATGTGACGCTAATTTTTCTTATTTATTCAAATCATTACTTCTATTTATGACACCTTAAAGTTTGTTTAGTTAATATTTCAATTCATTACAACTAACTCATTAATCCTAATTTTAATACAAAAAAATCTAATACATATCCATCTAACTAAAAACCAACAATAGATGATAGAAGGATTTATACTATTAGGTTCGACGACTCAAACTTGGAGCTTTTTTGACTTTTCTACCTTTCAATCGGATAATTTCTCCCTTTGCAGGTTCTTGTCCTTTTTCAAGTCTATTCCGCTTCAAAAGTGACTTTAATTTAATTCCATATAATTGAGCAATGCTATACATTGTCTCCCCCTCTTTAACAGTATGCTGTGAAGAACCTTGTTTATAGGACTTTTTCTTCTTCTTTAAAAAGATATACTGACCATACAATAGCTTATCTTCTACACTTTCCAAATCATTATATTTCAATAGCCTTTTTATGGAAACTTTATGTACTTTAGCAATATCTTCTAAGGAATACCCATTCTCCGCAGTTGCCTTTACCTTATTCACATAAAAAATAGCTTTCTCTTGTTTTGGAAATAAACTAATCCGTTCTTCGGGTTGCTCGGGCTGATAATCTGTATTAATCGGAGGAGGTGGTACTAATAAATCAGATGTCGTCGTATCCGTTTCTCCATCCAAGATGATAGGTTTAGTATTTTCTCCGATGATGTCTAAATCTTCGCCTTCTTCAAACGTATGATTTAAAACAATTTCCACGTGTGGGTTTGGAATCAAATCATATTGATGTAGATTATTCGCTTCTATTACCTTTATCAATTTCTCATCATATCCTTTTGCGGTAGCGTATCCTGCGGATTTAAGTCCACGAGCCCACTGTTTGTAATCTTTTTGATCAAATGTGAATAGGAAAGCATAACGATCTCGTTTCATCAAAAACTCTGAATGATCCACAAAAGAAGCCTCTACATTAGCATATACTCTAAAGCAAGATTTTATCAATCGCCCTTTCTTGTCTCTATCATCATCCTTGTGATAATATTTTTGCCCTTGCCATCCTTTCTTACATTTGATACCAAAATGATTATTGGACTTAGTAGATAAAGTACTTCGACCGTAGTTTGACTCAATGATGGCTTGTCCCAATTTTATACTAGCAGGAATACCTGTACGATGCATTTCATCTACGGCAATATTTTGATACCGTTGTATATATTTTTGCGCTACAGTTTGAGCTAATGATGATGTAATTCCTATAAATACGTTGATAAGGATAATTAAAAATAACAGTCGCATTAGTTTTGTGTTTTAGCAATTTTTTTTGTGTTTGAAGATACAATAATTTATGGCTTTTTTGAGGTATTCACCAAATCTTTAGTAAGGTGTAAGACCATCTGTCCTATCGCTTGCAGTCCATCATAATTGATTCTATGTGCATCATCCGTAGGCTGATGATAATCATCATGTATTCCTGTTGTAAAATATAGAAAAGGGATACCGTATTTTGCAAAATTGTAGTGATCCGAACGATAGTAAAATTGTTCAGGATGATTTTTTGAATTATAGTTATAGTTTAGTTTGATTTTAGGGGAATTCGCTGCTACATTCTTTTTGGTTCTTTTATGAAGACCTACACTACAAATAATATACGTTCGCCATTTTTTCCTTTTAGTTAAGGTAGCTCGACCGACCATATCTAGGTTAATCACAGCATGAGTCGCTTCTAAATCAAAAACAGGATTTCTTGTATAATGTAAAGAGCCTAATAATCCTTTCTCTTCTCCCGAAAACGCTATAAATAATATGCTACGTTTATTTTGCCATCCATTGGCTTTAGCCGCAGCCATTTTTTCGGCAATTTCTAATAAAATAGAAACTCCTGAACAGTTATCATCTGCACCATTATAAACCTCATCTCTTTTTTTACCTAAATGATCGTAATGAGCGGCTAAAATAATGACTTCCTCTTTTAAATCTGTACCGGGTAAAAAACCAATTACGTTCTCTGTAATGGTTCGTGTAATTTGTCGAGTTGCCCTAATCCGAATCGGTTTTTTATATCTTTTAGCAATAGATGGGTTTTTCTCAAAACTCTCTAGTATAACCTTATTCTTGCTTTTACTAAGTCCTAACAGCTTGTATAATATTTTAGGATTGATAAAAAAAGTACCAAAAGAAGGTGGGCGAACCCCTCGTTGTAACGCATCGTTTCGTTTTACCTTCGGTAAAATCTTTGCTCGATTTTTATATCGAATAAAATCATGCTCCGAATGATGAACTAATATGATGGAACTTGCTCCTTTTTCCTTTGCCTTAGCTATTTTATAATATGCCATGCTCCAATCTGACTGTGCTTTTGAACCCGTAAGTATATTATTATCTGTCTTATCTTTTGGTTCACCTAACATAGCAACAACGACCTTATCTTTAACATCTATCCCCTCATAATCCGAATATTTTTCATCGTCAATCCCATATCCTACCCAAATCACTTCTGATTCTAATTCGGGAATTGTAAAATAGCCTTCTGTATAAAAATCTCGTTTAGAAATCTTTTTAGACCTATCATAAAAAATAGAAATTTTCTCATCTACTCGATCCTTTCCACCTACATTAAACGGCTGAAAATAAGGTTCTTTATCTGCTGTAATCGACTCTAAACCAAAGCGACTAAAATTCTGGCGAATGTAGTTCGCTGCACGCTTCTGTCCAACTTGCCCTGTCCCTCTTCCTTCAAATTCATCTGAGGCTAATATATTGACGTGCTGTACTAACCGAGTTCTATCGACTTGTAGGATACTATCATAATTCACTGATACTTGAGCAAATGACAGTATGGTGTAAAAGAGTAGGCCACAAAAAATAATTTCCTTTTTCATCTGATGGTGTTCGTGCTACTTTATAATCTTGAATAAGTTATATAACTTGGGGAGTGGTAAATGTAATGGTATCTTATACCTAGCTTTCTCGTAAGGCATTTTGCCAAATGCATTTGTTTAAAGTGATGACGAACAAATAACTAATGCCATTAATCTCGTTCTTTTCACCCATAATTTCGTTAGAAAAATTTATGAATAACCCGTTATTCTACAATTTTTCACCTTATTATGAATAAAAATAACTTCGATTTCTGGCTCAATTTATTTATTCGTCATCACTAAGCAATAAAAATATGAAAAATCAGCCAACTGTTATTCCTCTTTGGAAAGTTTTAATCAATTTGCCCAAGTATTATGATAATCCAACGCCCATAATGATAAAATCCTTGAATGAAAATAATGGCATTTATCAATCGTATGTTGGTTTCCAACGGGTGTTTGTCACGGATAGAACGGAAGTGATACGTCATGTATTACAAAAAAACCATCGGAACTATCGCAAATCTTCCATCATGGAAATCTTAGCAGAGGAAATTGGCTATGGTTTATTGACAAGTAATGGGGATTATTGGTTGAAACAACGGCGACTTATCCAACCCAGTTTTCATCGGCAAAAGCTAGTGAATCTGGTGGATATTATGATTGAAGAAACCAATACCTATTTAGATAAATTGGAAGAACGGATAACGACTCAATCCAAAGTAGAGATGAGTGATGAAATGATGCACTTAACGCTTTTGGTAGTCATGCGTTCTTTATTTGGTCAGGGTATTAGTGAAGTAGAATTGAGGCGAGTCGATAAAATCGTGAGTGAAACCCAACAATATATTATTGCTAAAATACGGCGACCACTTGCCAAATGGATTTACAAATTAACAGGAAAAGAAAAGTATTATAAAAGCCTGCCTAAAGAATTGGATGACATTATTTACAACATCATCAAAGAACGTAGAACCTCCGACGAGAGACATGATGATATTTTTGATATGCTCCTTAACGCTAAATACAAGGACTCGGGCGAAGGGATGACCGACCAACAATTACGAGATGAAAGTTTAATCCTCTTTTTAGCAGGACACGAAACTTCCGCTAATGCCCTCACATGGCTTTGGTATTTGTTGACGCAACACCCTGAAGTAGAAACAAAACTACTCGCAGAAATAGAGGAAATATTAGGAGATAGAGATATTACATTTGAGGATTTACCACGTTTGAAATACACAAAACAGGTTATACAAGAGGCGATGCGACTTTATCCACCTGCATGGGTCATTGATAGAGCAGCAAATGAAGCGGATGACATCAATGGGATTCAAATTCCTAAAGATTCAATGGTTATTTTTCCGATTTATGCAGTACATCGAAATGAAAAATATTGGGAAAATGCAGCAACTTTTAACCCTGATAGATTTGAAAAAGCACCTGCTCAATCTGAATATATTTATTTTCCTTTTGGTGGCGGTCCTCGTCTATGTATCGGAAATAACTTTGCTTATTTTGAAATGCAGATTATTGTCGCTCACTTTATCCGTCGTTTTAAAATCAACTTAGTACCAAATCAACAAATAGATATTCATCCATTAATTACTTTGCGACCTAAAAATGGAATTTATTTGAAAGTTGAAAAGCGGGGTTAACTGAACCACAAAGGCACAAAGAATACAAAGTATGCAGTCATATTTCCTTTGTTCTCTTTGTGTCTTTGTGGTTATATTTACTCACTACCTATCTAATTTAAACCGAACAGGTAAATTAAACTGTACTTTTACAGGTGTGTTTTGTTGTTTACCGGGCGTCCATCGCTGTGGTAAATCATTCATTTTATTAACTACTCGTAACGCTTCTTCTCCACATCCTCCACCTATATCTCTTAAAATAGTAGGGTTCACAATCTTACCATCTGTATCTACTACAAAGCGGATGACAACTACGCCTTCTATACCATTTTCTTGTGCAACTCTTGGATATTTCAGACACTTCGCAAAATAGGTTAATAAGGCTCTTTCCGCACATTGCCGTTTAGCGTTATCATCGCCTGCTATGTCTTCACAACCAGGGAAACGTGGCATTTGCTCAACCACTTCAAAAATCTGTGACTCTTCAATCACCTCTTTGGGTGCTTGACGCACTACTTTTTTGCGTTTAGCTGGTTTTTTAACCACAGGCGGTGGAGGTGGAGGTGGAGGTGGTTCATTAATGGTATTTTCCTCTACCGTCATATCCTCAAAAATAGGTTCTTCTTCTACGTCAAATGATTCAAGGAGTAATATTGGAGGCGGTGGAGGCGGTTCTGATATAGAAGGCGGTACAATTAATAAATCATCGGGAAGTTCTAGTGTAAAATTATCATATTCTGTCTTTGCTTGATAGTTAGTATAACTAAACGCTAAACACGCCACTCCTAAGGAGCAAACTAATCCCATTCTCAAGAACAGATGACTCTGTTTAAAAACGTCTAAGGTTGGATGTTTTTTAATCCAAGTGGGCGTAAACATTTCTTTTAGGGCAGTATGCTTGAGGTAGTAGCGATACAAGGCAATTGTAGCCACTACACTTACTGCCAGCACACTCAACCCGATTAAGAGTTGTGTGCCATTAATTGCAATATTCATAAGCCAATTTTAATTTAAATGGTCAAAAAAATAAATTTCAAAACTTCATTCAAATGGCTGTTGCAACAGGCAGTTATTTGAGATCTTAACAATTGTTTGTATAAAGAGAGATGTGTGTGAATGTTTTTTTGGTGTGTTAAGGCAAGTAATTTTAAAAAATGAAAATACAGCATTTCTGTAAACCCATAAAATTAGTTTACAGAATGCTATGGACACTTAAATGAATATATATAGCAATTTTCAGAATAGAGAGTAGAGATGAGAGAATAGGGATAAAAATATTGAATTGTAATGCACAATAAATCTGATTTTATCTCTGCTCTCTCAATGAAGTGATCTCTATTCTCTGTTCTATTAAATCGTTAGGATTCATAAATATCAAACTCCGCAGATAAATCTTTCATCAATTGTTCATTGGCAAAGTCTTCATCTGTCATCGTAGATAATTTCTCTAGGTAAAGATCGAATTGACCGTTTTTAAAGATGGTGAGCATTTTACCGCCTTTTTCACATTTTGCAGCATGCCATACATTAGGCGGAACAGTAATCGTATCTCCTGCTTTAGCGACAATGGTTTCATCGTCAAATATTAATTCGACTTCTCCTTCTAAGATGTAAAAGACTTCCGTCATTATCTTATGGTGATGTCTGCCGAGATAAAAACCAGGCTTTAATGTATCTTCTACAAAACATAGTTCACCATTCGTATGACGGGAGGATAGCTTAACAAAACAATGGTCTTGCGAATAGTTATAATTCTCGCCTTCTCCGTTTTTAATAAATTCTTTTTGGTTCATATTTAATTAGATATAGATTGTAACGACTGTTTGAACGACTAATACCAATTTCCTTAGTAGTTGAAACAGCCATTACAGAAATTATTATAAAAATTAGGATTGATTAGTATGAGCTAATTAACCTAACATATTTCTTAATCTGCCTTTGTCGGCAGAGAGGCACATAACCACATAGAAAACATAGATTTTTTATTACAATATTTCCTTAAACTATGCTTTCTATTGTGTCTATGTGTTAAATTATTTTTGTCATACTACTTGGCTAATCGTAATCAACACGACTTTACCGTCATACATAGACTCTAGTCGATACTTCGGATTTTGACTTATTTTTCTTAAAAATGCTCGTGTTTCTCCCATATCTGCATTATCTACATAGATAATAGTATCCTTATGGAAATTGCTTTCTAACATCTGAAAGAGTGGTAAGTATAAATCCTTCCAACCATCTAAAAGTAGGAAATCAATAGATTCCTTATGATGTTTTAAAGTTTTTAAAGCATCTCCAATTCTCACCTCAATCAGCTCATTTACCCCTGCCTTTTTAAAATTTTGAATGGCTTTTCTAGCCTTTGATTCAATTAGTTCTGTTGTGATAATATGACCATTTGTTACCAACGCCCCCTGTGCTAAAAATAGCGTAGAGATACCAAAAGACGTCCCAAATTCAACGATATTCTTGACCTTATTTTGTTGTATTAGTTCTACTAAATCAACGCCTTGTTGTTTAGATATAGAAAGATACACATTCTTAAAGTCAGCAGGCTGCATGGGGCGAAAGACTACTTTTGCGGCACTTTTCATCATTCTAACATAATCGTATTTAGAGTCCTTAAACAACTCATTTAGTGTCGTT
>CAYLSF010000210.1:8739-8846 GCA_964385675.1 uncultured Saprospiraceae bacterium | reverse complement strand
GGTTAGTGGTTAGTGGTTAGTGGTTAGTGGTTAGTGGTTAGTGGTTAGTGGTTTTAGCGTATAAAATGAAACCTTTTTTGTTGCATAATTCATCCTATTTTTCAATG
>CAYLSF010000210.1:0-8639 GCA_964385675.1 uncultured Saprospiraceae bacterium | reverse complement strand
AAGCAATGAAGCAATGAAGCAATGAAGCAATGAAGCAATGAAGCAATGAAGCAATGAAGCAATAATCCCCTAATAGCTACTAGGCTTCTTCTTAGTATATCTGTAATCTAATCAAAAAAATATAGCGATACCTTACATATACCTCAACTGGTAAAAAATAGACATCTTAACATATTCATTTATGCTATTGATTATCAAACAAATAGTCATTCAATTCCCGATAGCTTCGTCGGCAGATAGAACTATTGGGATTAACCATTCGGATATAGTTTGAAAAAACGCTACTGTACTTTCAATACTTTCAACTGTCCCCTATCTCCATCTAATGTCAATAAAATAGTATATAATCCATTAGCTAGTATATCATCTAATTCAAACTCAAAGGTATTTTCTCCTCGTACTAGTTGTAAGTTTTGAGTTTTAACAATTTTTCCTGAAGCATCTATAATTTGTAAGGTGCCTTTTCCCGTTTTAACGGCTTGCACCCTTAGATTAAAATATTGCTGAATAGGATTTGGATAAGCCGTTAAGTGAATTTGACGCAGTTGACGAAATGGAATAACTTCCACAGATACGAGGTTTCTAGG
Organism: uncultured Saprospiraceae bacterium; assembly: GCA_964385675.1. Taxonomy (GTDB): domain Bacteria; phylum Bacteroidota; class Bacteroidia; order Chitinophagales; family Saprospiraceae; genus CAYLSF01. The sequence goes on along the minus strand of CAYLSF010000210.1, from coordinate 8,052 downwards.
TTTTGCAATAAAAACATTAGGTTGAAGACTTGTAATCGTTGAATTTCTCTTAATGAGATCTGCTAAGGTTGTATTTTTAATTTCATTAATATCAGTCGTGCTAAACGTTGGATCATTTTCATAATAAAAACGGTCTCCATCCCTAAGTGCTTCAAATTGGTGCTGTAGTATTGTAGTCATCGTTTCCCCTAAAATTGCATTTGGCAAATGTTCTTCTGATAATAAACCCACCCATGCGTCAATGTCATCCACACTATTATAAGTAGTTTGTAATTGAACCTGCGTTAATTGATCAGAATTGATTTCATTGTAAGCATTGACACGAGACAATCCAAAATTTTGACGAATGGTGTTATAGTCTGCTAGTCCTTTATCTCGCCCTCGTTGAATATTTAAAGCTGCTAAATCTAGTCCACCACTCCCTGGAGCACCAAATAAGAAGTTTCGTAGGTCATCTACTATTTTTGCATCAATTTTTTGATGTTTTTGAGCGGCTAGTCCTCTCAAAAATGGCTCTACACCATCTTCGTTTTCTATAAAAAGCGGATTGGTAAAAGCCGTACGTAAATCTACATTTCCAAAAGAAAGCGTATCATCAAATTTATCATAACGTGTCAATCGGCCAGAAACAGCCGAATGTCCAAAACGAAAAGCTGCTGTAGAAAATACATTCATAATAGTAGGGTCAACCGTAGCGTCATAACCCGTGTAAGCATCAATCGGTACACCTATGGTTGGTAAAAACTCCTCATAAGTGATGGATTGTAAAAAAGCACCAACCCATTTCCTAGCCCGTTGATATAATTCTTCATCAGACCAAGTTGGATTTTCTGCTTTTAGGACATCACAAAGTCGATTATGCTCTCTCAAAAAAATGATATGCAATGCAGTTAAAGTAGGTTGCTCATTTGCCCGAATATCACCACTAATAAAGTATTTTGTTGGTATATTTCCTTCGAGTACCATAGGTGGTGCATTAGGATCAACTAATGCCCCCAACTTCCCGGTTAAAGTATTGTACGGTAATAAATCGTTAAGCGACGTTTTCATTTTCCCATCCGTATAAGTACGCATCCAAGCTGCTCTAAAAAACGCACTTCCATAGACCATTGACGCATCTAAGAAGGCAGTTGTTTTATTGATATGTGTTCTAGGATTATTAGTATTGCTACCCGTATTCGTATCAAACGCAGCTCTATTAAAATGTAAAACCATTGAGCCAGTACAATTTGGATCAAAAAAAGCGTCGCAAGAAGGAACAGGAATATTAAATTGCTCAGGTGGACTTGTAGACTCTGTCAACACAATATCATGGTCTATAAATTGTCCCCAAGCCCAAACGAAATCACTCAGTCCCAATTCATTATCTTCAAATTGACTTTGGGTAGAAACAATATTACTAACCGCTCTTGCATTCGGTCGAGTATTCCCAGCAGGCGTATTCATTCCGTCGGAATAACTTACGGTAGAATACCATTTGAAGGGGGTCTCGATAGCTCCCCAACTTGGATTAGCTAAATTATTCCCCGCTCCATCTATAGAGCGGTTGACTTGAGCAAATAAAATATTGACAGTTGTTATTATTAAAAGTAACAGTATAATTTTTCTCATAGCAAGGCATGATATTAAACATTTGACGATTAATGTCAAACTAAATTTGGCTGTCTGAATTTTTTTGCGCAACAGGAGTCATCAGGTGAGTTGTTTTCTAAGAATATCGCTTTAGTTATTACCTACAATGGTTTGAAACAACTCATCTGGTGACTAATCACAAAATTTTTCAAAGAACCCTAAATTTTAATACGTTTATATTTTCATTATCAATAAATTTCAAATAGAATTTATTTAAATTTATTGCTAGAATTTTCGTTATTTACAAATTAAGTACAGCACTTAGATTATCTAAAATCAATCAATTTACCTAAATGTTCAAATCCAAAACCATACCTTTATTAGTTTTACTGATAGTGCTATTGGTAGGAATTATTTATTATGTTATACATCAGTCTCCAGCCTATATTATTCCGTCTTCTCAAACTGAAAAGCAAGTTAATATTTTAGAGCAATTTTATCAAAAATACAATATTTCAACTCCTCCCTCTAGTTTAACGTTACTCGTCTTTAAAAAAGAGCAAAAAGCGGAAATTTGGTTAAATTTTCAAGATACCGCCCAGACTAAATTATTAGAATCTACCATTTTAATTCAGAACCCTGATTTGGGGCCCAATCTCTTTCAAGATTCTACACATATCCCAGAAGGAATTTACACCCTCAAAAATACCACCGTAAAAGGCTGTATTTCCTTTCAATTAGATTTCCCCAATGATTTTGATAAGTCCAAAGCAATTGCTGACAATAGAACTATAAAACCGTACATATTTAATTTATCCAATTGCTTAGATGCTAGTTTTCAATTGCCGATTGACATGATAACGGCTTTAAAAAACCTCTCTTCTATCATTCCTTCCGACTCTATTCAAGTAATTATTGCCCCAAATGATTTTAGAAGTTCAAAAAAAATGGCGTTTTGTGCTTTTTGTCCTTTTTGGATTTACGAACTTTATGGTAACATACAGTTAATCGTTAACGATATATAGTCTGCCTTTCCTAATAACTATCGCTAGGCTGTCAAGAATTTTTTCAATATCTACAGAAAATCGTATAACTTAACAATGAAGTTGTTTAAAAACTCTTTAATAAACGCTTAGCAACTCATTGAAAGCCAATACTTCAGCTATTTTGATTCCCGTTCCCGATAGCTATCGGGATTGGCTACGAAAATAAAAATGAGCTTCGTCTTGACTATCAAGCAGTTACTAATCATTTTATCACGAATTATTAAACAACTTCAATCACCAAAACTAACCGAGTAGTCAATATTTTTATGAAAACATCAATTTTCTCTTATTGTACTAATATTATAGTCGCAGCAGCTACAATATTTAGCTTAATCGGATATTTAGGTGATTATCACTGGCTTTTCGATCTTTTTAGTCATTTCAAATTTCAATATGTATTGATTTTAGGGCTGGGTATTGTTATATTGGCAATGCTCAAAGAAAAGAAAGCCTACTTATACCTTCCTTTCTTACTATTAAATATTTATGAAGTCGCTCCAATCTATTTTGGAGAAACCTCACCAACTAAGTTAAATGCAACTTGTAAAATCGTATGCATCAATGTATTAAGCTCGAATCGTTCTTATGATGCTGTCAAACAATATTTGAATAAAACCTCAGCAGATATTATTATCCTTCAAGAATTTAATCAAACTTGGCAGGATGAATTAGCTTCATATTTAATAACCTATCCACATCAACTCCTTCTCCCTCGTTCCGATAATTTCGGAATGGCCATATATAGTAAAACTGAATTTTCAACACTCAAAAAAACTCAATTAGCCAATATGCAAATACCCTCCATTGTGGGTGATTTTAAAATTAATGGGCAATCCGTCAAACTATTAGCTACACATACCCTACCACCTGTAGGACAAGAACGATTTAATAAAAGGAATCAACACCTTAATGCCATTGCGAAATATACTACAAGTACTTCATCGGATCTTATTGTCATTGGGGATTTAAATACTTCTTCTTATTCTAACCATTTCAAACAATTATTGAGTAATTCCAATTTAAAAGACAGTAGAAAGTCTTTTGGTATATTACCAACATGGCCTACTGGCTTGTCCTTAGCTTATACGACTTTAGATCATTGTTTAGTCAGTGAAAACGTCATAGTAACCAATAGGGAAACGGGTAATTTTATTGGTTCTGACCATTTGCCGATTTTTGTTGAAATTGGACTGAAATAAAAATTAATAAAACTCATGAAAAGAATTGGAATCATAGGTGGCATCGGACCAGAATCTACTATTGCTTATTATCGTTTGTTAATTCAACAATTTAGAACAAAATTATCCACGTCGGCCTATCCTGAAATAGTAATACATAGCATCAATATGACTGAAATGCTGGAATATGTTTTTTCAAACCAATTGGATAAATTAGTCCTTTTTCTACAACAGCGAATTCAAGTTTTGGAAGCCTCAAATGTAGATTATGTAGCTCTAGCCTCAAATACCCCACACCTAGTTTTTGATAAACTCGCTCCTACCGTCAATGTAGAATTAATCAGCATTGTAGAAGAAACTTGTAAATATATTGCGGCATCTGGTTTACGAAAATTGGGTTTATTGGGTACTAAATCAACAATGTCAAAAGGGTTTTATCAAAAATGTGGTAGCACTTATGGGATTGATATCATAACTCCTAATGAAAATGCTCAAGACTATGTCCATGAAAAATATATGGGAGAATTAGTTTTCAACCAAATTATTCCAAAAACAAAAACCCATCTTATTCAAATTATAACAGAATTGAAAGAACAGCATCAAATAGAAGGTATCATCTTAGGAGGAACAGAATTACCCTTAATTCTTCAGCAAGATGATTTTGATACTATCAAAGTATTTGATACTACACTAATCCATGTTAATGCCATTTTAAATAAAATGATTTCCTAGATAAATCCCCTACCTTTAACATCAAATCATAAATCATGACAAGAACAGATTTAAACATCTTAGAAATTCTCAATACGATAGAAGGGACAGGGTCCTTTATGACTTCAGGAGTGAGAGATTTCGTATTACCCGGTTTGTATATAGAAGGATTTGGCGAATTGGGATTCCCTGTTAATCAAATTCAGGCGAAAGCCTTGATTCAAACTGCCATACAAGCCCCTTTTGGCAAAGGAATGGATACCGTAACCGATACTTCGGTACGAAAGTCATGGGAGATAGATGCGAGTTTATTGACGTTTAAAAATGAGGAATGGCAATACACCCTAAAAGGTATTATCAAACGAGTGCAAAAAGGTTTAGGTATAGAGCGACATGACATCAAAACGTCTCTATATAAGTTATTGATTTACGAGGAAGGCGGATTTTTTCTACCACATAAAGACTCTGAAAAAGAGGCAGGAATGTTTGGAACGTTGATTGTTGGATTGCCTGCCAAACACACAGGAGGAGAGCTACATCTTCAATTTTTAGGAGAAAAAGAAGAAGTAGATTTTTCAATCGCTACAGGAAATTATAAATTGCCTTATGTCGCATTTTATGCCGATTGTGAGCATGAAATTAAGCCTGTTACATCGGGATATAGGGTATGTCTGGTTTATAATTTAATACAAGAAGGAAAAGGTATGCCACTCAATGGCCCTCAGTTTGATGCACAAATCAATGACTTAGCCGATCAAATGGGTGATTGGTATTTTAGAGATTCCAATAGCCCCAAAGTCATCTTATTAGGACATGAATACACTCCTGCTAATTTTAGCTTAGACAAACTAAAACATAATGACCATCCCCGTGCTTTTGCACTCATAGAGGCTGCTAAAAAGATGGGTATTCACGCAAAGTTAGGTTTACTCACACACTATCAGATGGGAGATTTGGAAGGGGCAGGCTACTATGATTATGATAGGCGATATGGGAGTAGATATGATAATGATGATGAAGGAACGATGGGCGATATTCACGAAGAATACACAGAAATTAAAGAATGGATAGATGATGATTTACCAAGTTTAGGGGTATTGTCTGTCAATGAAAAAGATATTATTACAGATTTAGAATTTGCAAATGGCGATCCGACCGAACAAGAACAAGAAGGCTACACCGGAAACGCAGGCATGACACTAGAATATTGGTATCACTATGGGGCAGTGGTATTTTGGCAACAAAGACATCACTTTAAATTCTTACAATCCCTTTCGCCTAATGTTCAAATGAATTGGTTGAGTTATTATATTCAACATTGGGAACATCCTGTGCATCAAGGCAAAACCAAAGCCAAACAACTCATTGAATCCTTTGACATTACAAAAGATACAATAGACGATATTAGTAGTTATAACTTATTGATTGAAACATTGATTAAAATTGGAGATAATCAATTTTTTGAAAAATACGGTTTACCTGTTTTACCACTTATTTTTGAAAAAATAGATCACACTCAATGGGAGATGTTATTAAAAACATTTGATATTGAAGAAATAGCAACTGCTTTTGAAAAAGTCGGAACATCCAATAATATAGAACAAATCGCCCACTTATTACAATTAGTTACACAACTTGCCAATACCAATCATCAACGAACCAAAGAGTTTGTAGAAGGTGAAATAGAATTGATTCCTATTTATTTAGAAGATTCAAAATTACACCTTGACGAGTATAGAGGATATGGTAAAAAATCAAAATCTGAACTCGCTAAAGAGATTATAGATACTCTGCTCAACTTAAACAAGCAGCAAAATTTGAGTAAAGAGTGGATAGAAAAAGTAATAGAACAACTTACTCAAACCATCAATAGAACTTACGTGAATGATGTCATTTTTTCAGTATTGAAAAATCATACAAAAAACCAAACACCATTATTCAAGTCTCTTTATCAAATATGCTCAGATGATGTAATTATAAGAGTAGAAGATAAGCCAATGCCTCCAGAAAACTGGACACGTACCGTCCCCAAACCACCTATGATGAGGTATTTTAACTACAAAAAAGTGTGGAAAATATTAACGCCTTTTATGGAATCACCAACGCAACGACAGTTTAACTATACGAAAAATGAAAACCATCGAAAAGAAGTTATTAGTGCGATATTGAGTAGTGGAGTCGATTTAAAATATGAGACAATAAAACAAGGACGCCCTTATACTTTAAGATTAACCAAAACACAAAAGTCTTATGACGAAGCATTACAACAATGGGAAGAAGATGTTAAAATTTTAAAACATCTAAGACAATTTTAACTCTATGCTTTTTCAACTTTTCATTCTTTCATATCATTGTATTCACTAAAGCACTTGTGATATGAATACAACGGAGTCTAGAACACCCGTAACGATAATAACAGGATTTTTAGGAGCAGGTAAAACGACCTTACTCAACCAAATCATTGAGCAAAATAAATCAACGATTCGACTAGCCATTATTGAAAATGAGGTCGGCGATATTAATATTGATGCGGATTTGATTGTGGGGGCAGATGATGATATTTTTCAAATTACGGATGGTTGTTTGTGTTGTACCTTAAATTTAGAGTTAGCTAAGCTATTAGCGGCTTTGATAAAACGAAAAGATGAATATGATCATTTAATTATAGAAACCACAGGCGTTGCTAATCCTGCAGGAGTAGCTGCTGTTTTTGTAAGTGATTTGGATGTACAACAGCATTTTGTGTTAGATGGTGTAATCGGATTGGTCGATACGCTATATATCGAAGAATTGATTGATAATAAAGAAACAGAAGCGGCTCAACAATTAAGTTTTTCAGATGTTTTGGTTTTTAATAAAACCGATTTGGTCACACCTGAGCAGTTACAACATGTTAAACAAATCATTAGAACAATCAATCCTTTTGCCAAACAATATGAGGCTAGTTTTGGTGAGTTAGATACTCATCCCCTACTCAACATAAAAGCATTTGAACAGCCTAAATTAAATTTGAGTTTTGTAGCTCCCAAATTACCTAAAGGACTGAATCATCATCACGGTAATATTACCGCACAAAGTTTTATCTTTGATGTACCTTTTGACTTTCTAAAATTTAAGCATTTTATAGAAGTACTCTTGATTTTTCAAGGAATGCGAATTTATCGTATTAAAGGAATCTTAAATATAGCTGGACAAAATCATAAAGTCGTTGTGCAGTCCGTTCAAAAGCAAGTGGTCTATACCAAAATGGATAATTGGGCAGTAGGTGAAAAACGCCAAAGTCAGTTAGTCGTCATTGGTAATGGACTGAAAAAAGAAGCATTCTATAAGCGATTGAAAACTTGTTTAGCGAAAGTGTAAGGTATAAGGTATAAGGTATAAGGTATAAGGTATAAGGTATAAGGTATAAGGTATAAGGTATAAGGTATAAGGTATAAGGTATAAGGTATAAGGTATAAGGTATAAGGTATAAGGTATAAGGTATAAGGTATAAGGTATAAGGTATAAGGTATAAGGTATAAGGTATAAGGTATAAGGTATAAGGT
>CAYLSF010000209.1:0-8854 GCA_964385675.1 uncultured Saprospiraceae bacterium | reverse complement strand
CCGATAGCTATCGGGATCGGAGAAGACACGGAGAGCACAAAGTATATAATATTTTCTCTGCGAATCTTTGCGTTTTCTCTATGCACTTTGTGTCCAAAAAAATAAGTAATGAATAGAAGTAACCTCAATAAATTATCCGAGAAAATAATTGGTAGTGCAATTGAAGTACATAGAACGTTAGGACCTGGGTTACTAGAATCTACTTATAGAAAGTGTTTAGTTTATGAATTAAAAGCAAAAAAACTAACCATTGAAGAAGAAAAAACACTACCTGTTGTATATAAAGATATACAATTAGAATCTGCTTATAGAATTGATATAGTTGTCAATCAATCTATTATAGTAGAATTAAAACATGTGGAAACTTTATTAGATGTACATAAAGCACAGGTTTTGACATATTTAAAATTAGGAGCATATCCACTTGGATTGTTGATTAATTTTAATGTCAAGCTATTAAAAAATGGAATTAAACGTTTTGTAATGTGACTCACTAGGACACTGAGTTCACAAAGAAGACACAGAGAACATAAAGTTTAAAAATATTCTCTGTTGTTCTCTGTGTCTCCTCCGTGTTCTCTGTGTCCCAAAAATTAAATATTATGGCAGATTGGAATGTATCCGTTGATGTATCGTTTTTACAACAACCATTAACTATTACCAGTACTTCTGAGAATCCTCAGAAATTTGAATTGAATCAAGCCGTGTCTATCTCTAAACAAGCCTTAGTCAGTGGCTTGGCTAACACTCAATTAGCGATTCCTCAAGAGGTTCAGCAGTACATACCAGAGGATACCACAATTGAAAAATTTATGATAGATGGAAAAAATGACCTTTTCAATTTTGCAGTAAAAGTAGAATTGGGGGCAGCACATGCCATCAATAAATACAATAGCAAAATCTTTACACTAAATGCGGTAAATTACTCCATTACCTCACAACCAGAAAAAGATAATGTAACTGTACCAACTGATCCTGTATAGGTAATTTTGAATGATGTCCCGATAGCTATCGGGATTGAATGAAAATTGATCCAAATATTTCTTCTAATAAATTGGTAAGTAACAATTCGTAATTCAATTGTTTATGTCAAATTTTGAATTAGAACTAGATGCGTCTTTGTTGGGTATTCCTTTAGATTTTAGAGGTCAGTTCAATGGGGATAATACGGCTTTTAGTGTCAACACAGACTTTACGGGCGACCAACAAAATATCCCTGTAGATGATGTGTTGCAACGGTTATTTGCGTTGTTCAATACAGCTCCCTTTATCACGACGGGATTGTATATTTCTAATATCGAAGGGACTTATACGCCGAACAACCAACAATTGGATGTATCGGCTAAGTTGACGGCTGCATTAGCTAGCACAGAATTATTTATTTCGCTAAAAGAAGCCTTAATAGCTGGAGCAAATCTAGATTTTAATTTTGATTTGGCAGATATTCCGTTGATAGAAGAGGAAATCAAACAACCGTTACAAGTAGCGGTAACTTTTGGTACAGCAGCAACTCAAAATTATATTATTCCAAATACGACAGAGAAAGTTGCGATTAGTAAAGGAATTGCATTAAAGACCAATTTAAAACTCCCTAATGATTTATTGGATTTTAATTACCAGCTTAAAGATTTTACTGAACAAGCTGTCCCACCAGACCTAGAAGATAATCTAAACTTACCCAAAGTTCCGAAGCAAAAAATGACGATGTGGTTTAAAGTCTATAAAAATATAGGCCCCGTTTCGTTAAATAAAATTGGTTTGCAATGGAAAGATAAAAAGCTGTGGGTACTGCTCAATATGGATATTGACGTAGCTGGTTTACAGTTATCTTTATTGGGTTTAAAGGCAGGGAGTTCGTTAAAGAAAGGGCAGTTTAGTCCAAAATTTGACGTACAAGGCGTTGGGTTATTTTATCAAAAAGGCGTCATTGAAATTGGTGGAGCATTTTTCAAAGTTCAACCTGATCCAGCATATTACTTAGGTAAAGCGGTCTTTAGAGTAGGTAGTACAAGTATTGCCGCCGTAGGTGGATATGGCTATACCAATTCTGATAAGCGATCTTTATTTGCATTAGCCTCTATTGGCGTTCCATTAGGTGGTGTTCCCTTCTTCTTTGTAACAGGACTAGCCGCAGGATTTGGATACAATTCTCGATTAGTCTTACCAGCTACCGCACAAGTAGCAGATTATCCATTGCTACAAGTCGGTAATTTAAGTGGAAAATCACCCACCGAAGCTCTAGCGATTTTAGGACAAAACGTAAAACCGAGTGATAATAATCGTTGGTTTGCAGCAGGGGTTCATTTTACCTCTTTTGGATTATTAAAATCAACAGCACTCATCTTATATGACTTTGAAAAGAATCAGTTTAACTTCTTGGGCGTATCACGATTGATTTTGCCAAATCCCAAACAAGCCTACTTGAATTTAAGGCTTGGCATGCAAGCGGTCTATCGACACGATCAAGGGGTATTCAAGGGTGAAGCACGACTCGCTCCTGGTTCTTACATCTTTAGCGATGCCGTAAAAATAGATGGTGGTGCAGCCTGTTATGCTTGGCTAGATGGTGAGCATGAAGGTGATTTTGTATTGACCATTGGTGGCTATCATCCTAAGTTTCAGGTTCCAAGTTATTATCCTACCGTTCCGAAAGTTCAATTCAATTGGGCGGTCTCTGATAAGTTAAAAATAAGTGGAAACACCTATTTTGCATTAACATCCTCCTCTGTGATGGCAGGATTTCAACTAGATGCAGCTTATCAAAGTGGTTCTCTAAAAGCATGGTTTTCGGCGGCTACAGATATGCTATTGCAATGGAAACCATTCTACTATGATTTAAATCTAAAAGTCCGATTAGGGGCAGCATACCAATTAAAGTTCTTAGGCAGCACAAAGAATTATAAATTAGATATTGGTGCTAACTTCTTCTTATTTGGGCCTCCAATTGGTGGATATGTCAAGATTGATTGGAAAATCATTTCCTTTACCATCCGATTTGGCAGCCTAAAAAGTGGTACAGCTACACACACCCTAGATTGGGCAACATTTAGCGATGCCTTCTTGCCGAGTCCCAATAAAATTTGTCAAACCACGGTTTCGTCTGGTTTAATTCAAGAATTGGAAACAACAGATGTCAATGGCGATACCTCTATAGTGTGGGTATTGGATCAAGAAAATTTGGCATTAGCTACCAATTCTGTGATTCCAACCAATACCATTGAAATTAATGGAACAACTATTAATTATTCGGAATCCATTCCAACTTTTGGGATTCGTCCTATGAATAAACGAGCTGTTTCCTCCACTCAAAAAATTTGGATTCGACACCAAGACACGCAACAACCCGTCAAAGCAAATTGGATAACAACTTTTAATGAAACAGGTATGGCTGCTAACCTATGGTCGCCTGTGCCGTTAAATACTAAGATACCAAAAGCAGAAACCATTGAAACATTAAGTGGTTTCTCCTCCTTAATTCCACAAACAACACAGTTTCAAAAAATTCCATTCCTTACCTATCAAGAAGGTAAGACGAATGTTCAAAAATTTAATTTACCAATTACCGACTTTACAGATACCGTTCAAAGTCAAACTATTGAGCCACAATTTCTATCTAAACAATTGCAAAAGCAAAATGTAGCAGCTGAAAATGCCAATTCACTTTGGTTATTAGAGCAAACTATCATGGATGATAAGGTAGTTAACCGCAGAAATGATGTCGTTACAGCCCTAAATGATTTATTGGATTTACAAGGTGATGATGTCCTTGTTTCGGGAGCAATGGATGTGACGAAAGCAAAAGCAGAACTAGAATTTCAATCCGAAATAAAAATTGGAGCTATTCAACCGAATAAAAAACCAGTGAGTGCAGTCGCTACGAGTTCTGACAGTACTACTAGAAATGCTAAAATGGTTAAATCCATTCCTAAGCCTCCTGTTCCAATCGTAAGATTAAAAAATGCTTTCCATCAAGCCTCTTCTGCTGTCTCTGCTTTAATGACGAGCAGAATGAAAGCAGTGCATCAAGTCAATGCCGCAAGTGCTGCTTTAACAACGAGAGGTATTGCGGATAAAGCTCCTGTTAAAAATACGTCAATTGTCAATGCGTTAAAAATTAAAGCGGGTAATAGTTATACGGTCTCCGTAAAACCGATTGCGGATAAAACCTATCAACTAAAATATGATGGAAAAGTTAGTTTACAGGTTTTAGCATTCAATAAAGACCAACAGCTAATTGATTATCAACATATTCAAGAAGGAGAAGCAGGTCATTATATACTCCCTTTAAATACAGTTGAAGTTAATATAAAAGGACTTTCTAAAGCCGCTGCTACTATGGACTATCAGGGTTGGCAATCTAATAATCCGATGTCTATTATCAACGGTAATGCCTTGTTAGGAAATGGGTATTATATTCAACTACAAAGTCCAATTCCTTCTCACCTTACGGATAGTACGACTTTAAACGCCTTAGCGAGTTCTAATAAAATACAACAAGGAAGCGAGTTGAAAAATGGTTGGATAGATACTGTTGTATTGGAAACCGTTAAAGAATTTGTAGTTATTGTTCGTCAAAAAAATGTACGACAATCTAACGCTGATTTAGTACAAGATAATCTTACTGTTTCCATTCCTTGTGTAATGAACGATGATTTTCAAGCTAACTTTAGCTATCAAAAACAAGAAGTTAGAAAGGTTTTACAGCCTAGAAGCACAAGGGTAGATAAAAATGGAAATGTACGTATTAAATATAGTCTGAATCAAAAATATTTACAGAAAGCGACTAAAGGGTTAACCGTCCGTATTCAGACCGATAATAATTGGCAGACCAAAGGGTTGTGTTTATTTAAACAACCGACCCAACAAGCAACTTGGTTAAATTGCCAATTATTAGCAGAAAAAACCGAAGTCAGTACTGTAATGAGTATGGTAGAAATTGAATAATTATGAAATTGTTATTTTACTCATCAGTCAAACAATTTCACAATCAAGCGAAGCGATCACAATTAATATAAATGTCATCCAATATAAAATTTTACGATTATAGCTTACCCAAATTACCCGCAGGTAATTATGAGATAACTATTGAGCAAACTTTGGAATTTGATAATCAAGTTAAGACCTTCCAAAGTAAACAGGCTATTATGGTAGATGCTCCTCAGTATGCCTTAACGCCAGGTGATATTCATTCCATATATCCACCTGCTGATGGACAAGGAGTATTTGAAAATACCCTACCACAAGTTGTCTTTCGTAAAAAAAGTTTACCGTGGCTTCGTTCTGCTTCCGCTAATGGAAAAACGCCGTGGATGGCATTATTGGTTTTAGAAGAAGGAGAGTTATTAATTCCTGATTTAACTAGTGCCACTCGAACAGGGGCATATAATCGTACTATATCAGAAATTAAAAATCCACCGACCAACTTTATCGCTCCTGCTTTAACAGATTCTCCAGCTAACAACGATAGCAATACTCGATGCTTTGCCATTGATATAACAGGTGCTACCTTCAATGATATCATGCCGATATGGGAAGATTTACCGTATTTAGCACACGTTCGACAAGTAAATACCGATGAAAAAGAAGACTTAGGCATGCAAGAGGACGGTTGGTTTTCTGTGGTATTTGCCAATCGTTTACCATTACCTCAAGCGACAAATGGAGCGTCTGCTCGAAATGTTGTGCATTTGGTTTCCATTGAAGGTTTTGAGAAATATTTACAAGGCGAACCTGTTCCAGCCAATAAAAATGTACGATTAGTTTCTTTGACCAGTTGGGAGTTTTACTGTGAAGAACAACAAGAGGATTTTGATACCTTAATGCAAACGCTTTTAAAAGATTTAAATACGGATGCGGACAATCAATTGCTCAAAGTCAATGTACCAACTAAAGCAGGAAGCGAAACACAAACGTATATTCAAAATGCTATCAATAACGGCTATTTACCGTTTCAATATCTCAATCGGTTAGATGAAAAAACGGTGGCTTGGTATAGAGGACCTTTGTCTCCTAATATTATCAATTATGATAGAAAAGATGTAGAAACACCTTATAGTGTAGAAGCTGCTATGATTTATGACAATCAAAAAGGGTTATACGATTTATCTTATGCGGTGGCATGGCAAATCGGACGATTATTAGGTCTATCAGATGAATCTTTCAGTACTTCTATTTTACAATGGAAACGTAATGCGAATGCGTTTGTCAATTCTTTTTTAGCCAAAAGAGATTTGCTCAAAGAAATCGAATCCGATTATCTACCAACAGATATGAATGTTTTGATGAGTAATCAACTCACTCAAAATATTTTGACCAATTATCTAAAAAAGACTTTTTTAGGAAATGTAGATGGAAATGCAAGAACAGCGATGGATGTAAAAGGAGATTTAAAATATTTGGAACAACCCGATTATATAGAATTAGAAGGGATGCCTGGCATTATGGATGGAAAGAATTTTATGACGCTGTTGCAATCAGGCGAAAACCCTAATATGATGATCTTGAAGGAGATGATGGAGGGAGAATAACGTATTTACATCGTGTCGGTTTTAAAAACCGACACGATGTGATAAATAAGATAAGAATGCTAACAACACAACAAGTTGAATCTATATTAAAAGATAAAATATCTCGTAGTTTAGCCAAACGATTACGACAATATCACCCTTTGCCTGCCGATACCATTCAATGGTTGGCTCGCTTGGCAACCCTACAAGGTGTGCCTTTCAACAATCTAGTAGCCGATGAAAAACTATTACCCAATAATGCCATTCGCTTTTTTTACATCGACCAGCAATGGATTGATATGTTAATTGATGGAGCAATGAGTATTGGTATTCATTCGGGACGAGATATTTGGCTTCAACAAGCCATTAGTGTTTTTATCAAACAGGATGTAGATAAAGTGGTAGCCAATACATCAAATGATGTAACTATCGGGACGTTATCAGGTCTATTGATTCGCTCAAAATTAATTTCTGATTACTCAGGAATTGAGATACAAGGGTATAAATTGGATGAAGAAGATAATGCTCAGATTCCAGTTAAAGCCATTCGTCAAGAACGCCTTTCTCCGAATGTATTGTTAATGATATTTGAAACTGTCCCCAATGTCATTGAAATTAAAGAACCCGCAGAAGGGCGAACATTAGGTTTTTCAGAATTAGCGGATAATAATAAATACCTCAATCTAAAAGATGTGGAAATGGATAATGCAACAGCTACTCCATTGTTGGATGCTCAAAATAATATCCAACAATACAAATTATCCGATGTCAATTATCGCAATAAAGAAAAGCGGATATTAAATATCAAAAGTTTGATTCGAGGGATTAACCGAGCGTTACCCAATCAAACTAAAAAATTAACGCCTAAAGACTTAGCGATTCAATTATTACAAACACAAAACACTTATTCCATAGAAAATAAGGATACGAGTATCCCAGAGTCTATTACTCGACATGTAATGGAAACAGATACTAGTGATGAAGATTTGAAGGATTTCCTTTTAAGTGATTAGTGGTCAGTGGCTAGTGATTCGTTTAATATTGTTACTAGCCACTAACCACTATCCCGATTATTATCGGGAACTAACCACTAAAATAATGTACAACGGACCTCGATTATTAGTACCGATTAAAGTAGATGCTATGGTGGTTGACGATGCACTCAACGCCAAAGAGCAAGGACAATGGGCTAGGGTAAAAACGCAATATAGCAACGTAACCAAATTAGAACCTGCCGTATCAGATGTCTTGGCAACAACTGCTAATGCACCTACAGGGGTTCATATACAGTGGATTTTGCCCGATAACTTGTGCCAAGGTGAGGAGGTTGAAGGTAAAATGGAATTTCCTTTAATTCCAAATCGGTGGTTAGTGGTACGAATTCAATTAGATGCACAGCAGCAAATTCAATTGCGAGGCTGGGTCATTTTAAGTGATGCGACAGAACAACAATTAACAGCGGAAGGAAGTGAGTTTCTACAAACTAATGCAAGTGGAGAATTTGAAGCAGTAACGATTGGAAAAGCAATAGAACTGAAAGATTGGAATGGAGAACAAGAAACTCCCCCTCTATTTTTGACTACAATTGGCTCAGGTGATGCTACTTTTAATAGTTATACGGTCAATAACAACAATGTTCTTTCCTTTATAGATGATTTAGCAGATTTTGAAAATGAGCCACAGGAATTAAGTTATTTTGTTTCGGGTTGGTATTCTGATGTGGATGCTGATCCATTTTCACCCAAAGATGATTCGATTGCTGAAATTTTAAACCGATTACACGACTGTTCGTATTCATTTTGTCGAGTGAATAAGCTAGAAGCGGCTGATGATGAAACCGCCTTACAACAAGCTGAAAAAGCGTTTGGAAGTTGGGCAAAAGCGAATAATTTAAAAAATACATCCCTCATTCCTCGTTCTTTATATCATGGCACTTTACACAGTGTACTATGGAATGGTAAAAAAGGAAATCTCGAAACCTCAAAAACAGGTAAACCAGAATTAAATTTAAAAAAGAACAATCCTGACCATGATATTATCATCGCCAATTCAGGCTTCGATGCCTTGGTCACTTTATTAATCAAACGAGTCAATAAAGATGCAGGCGATAAAGTAGCTTCCTTATTAGAAGCATTTGAATATCATTTATTAAGTGAATTGGATAAAACGAATGGAGAACATCTACTAGATAGGGCCATTCATCAATCGTGGTTTATTCCCGAGACAAGTGGTCAATGTTGGACGCTTGTGCCTAAAAATGATGCGGATGTAAATTGGAAAACAAAGCATGCTACCTTAATTCCATTATTAAACACGCACAATCAACAGCAAGCCAATGTAGAACAAGA
>CAYLSF010000208.1:0-8870 GCA_964385675.1 uncultured Saprospiraceae bacterium | reverse complement strand
TTTTATGGTTTTTGTACTACATGGATAATATCCTATTCATGGCGTACCTATTAATCGGATAAAGCACTTTAATAAGCACTAGATTAAATACATCGTAAATATAGAGTGACTAAGTTTAAGGAAAAAAAAGCGACTATGACAGAACTGCCATTAACATTTTTTTAACACTTGTATTCATGAATACCAATTAGTAATTAAGGTTAAATATGTCTGATAGAAGTTGTTTAATAATTCGTGACAAAATGACTAGTAACTACTTGATAATCAAGATGAAGCTCATTTTTATTTTTTCCCAATCCAGTTGAGAACAGGCTAAAGCCGATCCCGATAACTATCGAGAATGGGAATCAAAATAGCTGATACCGATAGCTATCGGTATGGCTGTCAATGAGTTGCTAAGCATTTGTTAAAGAGTTTTTAAACAACTTCCATGATAAAATACTGAAATGAAAGCCCTATTAGAGTAGATAACTCAATTAAAAAACCAATAAAAATCTATATGGAACAGGAGTGATTAAAATATGGATATAATCACTCCCTTTTAGACAATCCCTTCTTTTCACAAAAACGAAATCTCGCTTTTGTGCTAATAATTACCCAATATATTCGCATTTGTAATAATCAATTACCCATTTGTACAGAGGATTTCAATCTATCATTGTATTGTAATTTAAAATTAACGGCGAAGGGTTGAAACCCTTCGCTGACGACAGCTTCATTCTGTAACAAGTATAGATTCACTAAAAAAATAACAAGAGATGAAAAGTACACTTAAAATTATCATTACTTTATGCTTACTACTTACGACCTACTACTTATCCACTGCTCAAATAGCCATTAATACAGACGGAACAGATCCAGATGCATCCGCTATGTTAGAAATAAAGAGTTCAGAAAAAGGATTGTTAATCCCTCGAATGAGTGAAACGGAACGAGACGCTATTTCTAACCCTGCAACAGGCTTATTGATTTTCAATACTACGGATAGTTGTTTTAACTACTACACGGGGGTAGCATGGTACAAAGACTGTGGACGAGAACTTTCTGCTGATAATAAAACTTTAGAAGGTTCGACCGCAGGTGGTACAAGTACGGACGTAGGCGAAAGTATTACGACCGATACCGAAGGCAACATTATCGTTGCAGGTAAATTTAATGGAACATTTACCATAGGGGGTACTTCTTTGACTTCGGCAGGGAGCAGTGATGCTTTTCTCGCTAAATATGATAGTGATTACAACCTATTATGGGTAAAGCAGGTCGGAAATTCAAATGCTGAAAGAACGAATAAGGCGATTACAGATGCCAGTGATAATATCTATTTAGCAGGATATTTTTCGGGAACATTGGATATAGATGGGACGAATTTAACAGCAACGGGGTCAAATGATGTTTATCTTGTAAAATATGATAAAGATGGTACCAAACAATGGGCAATTCAAACAGGGTGTGATGATAATATAAGCTTTAAGGATATAGAAATTGACGATAGTGACAACATATATCTCACAGGCGACTTTGAAGGAAATGTAACTTTTGGTTCAAGTAATTTAAGCTCAACTACTGATAATAGTTATTTAGCACAATGTAATAGTAGCGGAACTTGGCAATGGGGCGTTCAGACCTCTTCTCCTGTTTACACTTATCCTTATGTGATTGCTATCAAAGGAACTGATGTATATTGGGGTGGGGAGATGGAAGGTGCTACAACTTTTGGAAGTACTACACTTACCACGAGTTCAGGCGTTCAACATGCCTTTTTAGCAAAATATAATACCTCGGGGGCTTTTCAATGGGCTAAGGAAATTACTTCTACAGGTTACGCCGGAACTTATGGGATAGCGGTAGATAGCAATGACGATGTAATCGTAACAGGTTATACAGATGGTACTTCTATTATTGGTACATCAACATTCAATATTAGTAATGCTGCCATGTTTTTAGCAAAATACTCTTCAGCAGGAACTTTTGAATGGGCAAAAATACTAGAAGCAACAAACAACATATATGGAGAACGAGTCGCCATAGATGCTAATGATAACCCTATTATTTTGGGAGTCTATAGAGGAAGTACAACTTTTGATGGTACTGCTTATACGCCCGTAGGTTTTAATGATATTTTTGTCGCAAAATACGATACGGATGGTAATCCTACTTGGATAAAAACAGGCGGTGGAACTTCGAATGATAGTGGTACGGACATCGTCATATCATCAGATGGTGTCATTCATATCACAGGAAGTTTTATTGGTACAGCAACTTTTGGGGATCAAACCTATACTGCTACAGGAAGTTCAGATGTATTGTTGTTACGCTACAACAGTGACGATGGGGGTCAATATCTTCCTCAAAATAACTTAAGCGACTCACAAGATGGCGATACGGATGCTTCTAATGAAATTCAAGATATAAGCCTAAGTGGAACGACACTTTCTATCAGTAATGGAAGTGCTGTAGATTTGAGTAGCATCATTACGGATACAGATGATCAAACGATTGATGAATTAAATCTTTCGGGAAATACGTTACAAATCTCTTTAGCAGACGATGGCGAAAGCACTAAAACTTTAGATTTAAGTGCGATTGATACAGATGATCAAACAATTGATGAATTAAGCCTTTCGGGAAATACGTTACAAATTTCTTTGGCAGATGATGGCGAAGCAACCAAAACATTAGATTTAAGTACGATAGCGATAAATGCTATAACAGATGCTGATACAGATACAAAAATACAAGTAGAAGAAAGCACAGATGAAGATGTTATCCGATTTGATATAGGAGGCACGGAATACTTTGTCATGAAACCTGGGCGACTTGAAGTAATGCATAATTCTATTTTGATAGGAGAAGGTGCTGGGGAAAACGATGATTTATCGGGGAATTCCAATGTATTTATCGGACATAATGCAGGTCAAAATAATAGTACTGCGAATAATAATGTAGGAATAGGGTCTGGTGCTTTAAGATCATCAAATGCTTTAAGTAACGTAGCCATAGGTTATAATGCCTCAAGATACAATACTTCAGGCTCAAGTAATACAGCACTTGGTCAAGGTGCATTGGTGAATAATGAAACAGGTAGTAGTAATATAGCCATAGGATTTGAAGCAGGGGCAGGTAGTAATTTGCATAATAAAAGTAGAGGCGTATTTATTGGTTATGAAGCAGGAAATACAAGTGAAGGCGAAAATAATACAATAATTGGGTATCAAGCAGGTAAAAATAATGCCGCTGGAACGGATAATATCTTTTTAGGGTATCAAGCAGGAATTAATGAAACAGGGTCGGACAAACTCTATATTGAAAACTCTAACACAACAACTCCTTTGATTTATGGAGAATTTGATAATGATTTATTACAAATCAATGGAACACTAAACGTAAACGGTGCTTTTGCTTTCCCTACTACGGACGGAACTGCCAATCAAATTTTAGTAACAGACGGTAGCGGTGCATTGACTTGGACGGATCAAGTTGCTGATACGGATACAGATGATCAAACAATAGATGTATTGAGCCTTTCGGGAAATACGTTACAAATTTCCTTAGCAGATGATGGTGAAGCGACTAAAACCCTAGATTTAAGTGCAATTGATACGGATACCGACACAGATGATCAAACGATAGATGTATTAAGCCTTTCGGGAAATACGTTACAAATCTCTTTAGCAGACGATGGCGAAGCGACTAAAACCTTAGATTTAAGTGCAATTGATACTGACACAGATGATCAAACGATTGATGTATTAAGTCTTTCGGGAAATACGTTACAAATTTCCTTAGCAGATGATGGCGAAGCGACCAAAACCTTAGATTTAAGTGCAATTGATACGGATACCGACACAGATGATCAAACAATTGATGTATTAAGTCTTTCGGGAAGTACGTTACAAATCTCCTTAGCAGACGATGGCGAAGCGACTAAAACTTTAGATTTAAGTGCAATTGATACCGATACCGACACAGATGATCAAACAATTGATGTATTAAATCTTTCGGGAAATACGTTACAAATCTCTTTAGCAGACGATGGCGAAAGCACTAAAACTTTAGATTTAAGTGCGATTGATACAGATACTGATAATCAAACAATTGATGTATTAAGTCTTTCGGGAAATACGTTACAGATTTCTTTAGAAGATGATGGCGAAAGTACCCAAACCTTAGATCTAAGTGCGATTGATACCGATACCGATAATCAAACAATCGACGCATTAAGCCTTTCAGGAAATACGCTTAATATCTCTTTAGAAGATGATGGTGAAAGTAACCAAACCTTAGATTTGAGTGCATTGACTTTTGACGTGATTGAAGATGCTGACGGTAATACCAAAATTCAAGTAGAAGAAAGTAGTAATGAAAATGTCATCCGTTTTGATATGGGGGGTAAGGAATATTTTAAAATGGATAAAGGAAGAATTGATGTAAATAATACAGGAAATTCTATGTTTTGGGGAAATGAAGCCGGTTTAAATAATGATTTTACAAATACCAATGAGTCTATCGGTATTGGAAATGCAGCTCTAAAAACCAACTCAACAGGTTATGCCAATACGGCAGTAGGAAGTCAAGCATTGGAGTTGACAACAGGTGGATATAATACGGCAATAGGGGCATTTGCGGGTGAAAGTGTAACAGGATCGAATAATACGCTTATCGGTTATGATGCAGGTTATAATCTAACAAGTGGTAGTAGTAATGTATTCATTGGCAAAGATGCAGGCGGTTCTTCTAATACAAGCAATAAACTTTTTATTGATAATTCTGGAACAGATAGCCCTTTAATCTGGGGTAATTTTAACAATAATCGAGTGGTCATTAATGGAAATAGTGGTGACAATTCAAATAACAGGACGCTTTTTGTAAACGGTTCAATTGGAGCAACCTCTGCCTTTAATAACGATAGTGATCGTCGCTTAAAAAGCAATATCCAAACTATTCCAAATGCTTTAGAGAAAGTGCTAAGCATGCGTGGCGTAACCTACAAATGGAAAGATGGCAGAGAAGTGGGTGACCGTATGGGTTTCATTGCACAAGAAGTTGAGCCAATCTTACCACAAGTTGTAGATAATGCCAATGATCATTATACCATGCAGTACGCACCAATTACTGCTGTTTTGGTAGAAGCAGTAAAGGAGCAACAAACAGAAATAGAAGCGTTGAAACAAGCTAATCAACAATTAAAAAAGGATAATGCTGAATTAAAAGTACAAGGTGCAAAAATCAATCAATTGGAACAACAAAACGCTGAAATGAAAGCGATGTTGGAGCAGATTCAAATACAATTGAAGAATCAATAAGGATCAAATGATTTAGTTTTTTATATCTTTTGGGAAAAATAATATAATGAACGAGTTAGGGTGATGGAAACGCAGGTCTGTACGTCCCGTGTTTCTATTGCTCTCATTCGGTCAAAACAAGTTGGTAAGTGATGTTTACCAAACTTTTTGAAGTTTAGTAAACAGGGACATTCACTTTTAAATATAAAAAATCCGCTTTAATCCGCCAGATCTGCGTTTCTATTGCCCTCATTCCCTCAAAATACAGGTCACACAAACACGAAATCTCGCTTTTGTATCAATAAAATCTTTTCATTTTCGCATTTCTGATAATCAATTACCCATTTGTGTAGAGGTTTTGCATGTATCATTGTAGCATAATTGATAACAAACATAAAATCATAAAGAACAACTAAAAATAACAAGAGATGAAAAGTACAACACGCAGCGAAGCTGCAAATTCCAAATTCCAAATTCTAAATTCCAACAATATTCAGCATCAGTATAAGGGAATAGTGCGTCTGATACTTATTACTTCTTACCTATTACTTACGACCTATTACTTAAGTACTGCTCAAATTGCTATCAATACAGATGGAACAGATCCAGATGCTTCGGCAATGCTAGACGTGAGTAGCACTGATAAAGGTATTTTAATACCAAGAATGGATAGTACAAATCGTAAAAATATTAGTAATCCAGCGATTGGTTTAATGGTCTATGATAGCACGACGCATAGTTTTTGGTTTTACAATACAGCTTGGGAAGAAATAAAAGCAACCAATACCGAAGGAGATAATTTAGGCAATCACACCGCTACCGAAAATATCAAAACCAATGGTCATTATATCTCTAATGATGGCGATAATGAAGGGATTTATATTGATGCAGATGGGAATGTAGGGATAGGAGCGGCTCCAACCTCCCGCTTTCATGTAACGCATTCTGATCTAGTGCTTGATGTAGAAGCGATTAACGATACCGAATTTGATATTGGAGCGGGTGCACAATGGCAATCCTTCACAGCAACAAACTCAGGTACGATTGCTTCCATAGAATTGAATTTTAGAAATGGGGCATCAGGACAACGAACACTTACCCTTTATGAGGGCGTGGGAACAGGTGGAAGCGTGCTAGCAACGGCTACAGAAACGCCGTCGGGTAGCGGTTGGTTAGCTTTTTCAATTTCAGCAAGTCAAGTTGCAAACTCGCAATATACTATTGCATTAGATGAGGCAGATGATTGGGCATATTATGATGATGTCGTTTATGATGATGAGTCTTCTGATGGTGCATACTCTAGATTTGAACATAGGGTTTATATTAGTTTAACTAGAGAACTGAGATTCTCAGGAGAAGATTTGACAATTGGAGAATATGCCCTTCCATTAGATGATGGTACGGATGGACAACTGCTTGTAACTGATGGAACAGGGCAAGTAACTTGGTCAAATTTATCAGATTACATTCAGACAGACGGACAGTATTTATCCAATGATGGCGACGATGAAGGACTTTTTATAGATACCGTTGGAAATATTGGAATTGGGATAGAACCTGAAAATCTATTCGATATTTTGATCAATAATGTGACCATAGATGTAGAAAATGATAATTCTAATAATTATTGGACAAATAATACAGCAGCCTGGCAGGCTTATACCGCAGTTAGTTCGGCACAAGTTCAAGAGGTACAGTTCAAGTTTGCAGGATCAATTAGTGGTTCTCAAATTAGAGATATTACCATCTATGAAGGAGAAGGAACAGGAGGTACGGTATTAGCAACTGGAGTGATGGGAGATGGTGGGGGCTGGCAAAGTTGTTATGTGAATTATGAACAAGTGGCAGGTCAACAATATACGATTCATGTAACTCGAAGATATAATCTAAGGTATAGTTCTTCTAATACTTATACTGGTGGTCAGTCTAATCTTAGTAGTGGAGATTATCGTTTTAGAGTATATGTAGGCGTGAGAGATACCATAAGCGCAACTTCTGAAGGGCTTGTTGTAGGGGATTATACGATGCCTTTAGAAGATGGCAACAATGGAAATGTACTGGTGACAGATGGAAATGGTACAGTAAGTTGGGCAACATCAGGTAGTTCTAGTTCCGTATTCTCTTCCGCAAATGGTGTGACCACTTCTTCCAATAATAGCGATGACTTCGTATTTGGTGCAGATGCTTTAGATCATACAAGTGGAGCAGAATACAAATTCTTTTTTGACCAAAGCAAAGGCGCTTTTAGAGCAGGTAAAATAAGTAGTGCAAATTGGGACGAAAGTAATCTTGGCGATCAATCCTTTGCTTTTGGGGATAATAATACGGTAAGTGGAACGTACTCAGGTGGATGGGGAGCGTTTAATTCAATCGCTGGAAATTATGCAACAGGATTTGGGATTTCTAACACGATAAACGGCGATTTTGCAACGTCATGGGGTGGTGTTAATACCGCAAGTGGTAATGCTGCCACAACTTGGGGCAATAGCAATATCGCAAGTGGTACTTTTTCAACCGCATTTGGACAGGACAATGCGGCTCCATCTTATGCCGAAACCGTGATAGGTTCTTATGCAACGACTTATTCTCCTAATAATACAACAGGATATGACGCAGATGATAGAGTATTTGTCATTGGTAATGGAACAGGTTCGAGTAATGCTAGTCGCTCAGATGCAATGATAGTGTATAAAAATGGCGATACAGAATTGAATGGAAATGTTGCTATCAGCGATACTTTAGGCGTGAATGGCGAGGCGACATTTAATGAAAACGTTTTGATTACCAAAGAAATAGGTGGCAATAATGCTTTTATTTTTACCGTAGAAAACACGATTAATAATAGTGGCTCTAAAAATAATGGAATTGAAATCCTCGCAGGACATAATTCAGCTAATTATACGGGTAGTAAGGAAAGTCAATTTATCCGTTTTTCAGACCCTGACGGCACTACTTTGGGGAGTATTTACCAAGATGCCGCAGGAACAGTTGGTTTTACCGGTACATCAGACATTCGCTTAAAAGAAAATATTTTACCATCTAAATACGGCTTATCTGATATTTTAAATATTCAAGTTCGAGATTATACTTATAAATCAGATGTCTCCAAAACACCTCAAACAGGTTTTTTAGCTCAACAATTGTATGAAGTCTATCCCGTAGCGGTCAGCAAAGGTGGCGATAATGAAAAAACCAATCCGTGGATGGTGGACTATTCTAAAATGACACCACTTTTGGTAAAAGGTATGCAAGACCAACAAGCGGAAATTGAGGAATTGAAAATGGAGAATGGTGAATTGAAAAGTGAAGTGGACACCTTGAAAAAAGAAGTTTCTAAAATCAGCAAATTGGAACAACAAAATGCCGAAATAAAAGCGATGCTAGAGCAGATACAGCAGCAGTTGAAAAGTCAATATTGAGGTGTTGATGTATTGATGTATTGATGTATTGATGTGCATGCCTCAATACTTAATTAGAATGGAATAATCAATAAAATCTATCCTAGTCTAGTAAAATTAGACTATTGAGCGTAAACTAAAAATAACTAAAAATGAAAAGTACACTTAGAATAATTATCACTTCTTACCT
>CAYLSF010000207.1:0-8872 GCA_964385675.1 uncultured Saprospiraceae bacterium | reverse complement strand
CTCTAATTTAGAGCTAGAGTATAGAGCAGTTTTAATGCATCGTATCATCATACAATTTCTGGTAACATCATGAGATTAATACACTATATATTCATTTATATTTTATTTTTCCAAAGTATTAGTTTGGTTAGTTTTGGGCAATCAGCTATGCAAGATACCATCTTGCAGCGATTAGAACGAGCGGAACAAATGCAAATAAATAATGATGAAGCGGCCTTACAACTTTTACAAGAAACGCTACAACTGGCAATTGAGCAAAAAGAGCTATACGGTGAATTAAAGGCTCATGCAGCCATTGGTCTTTATTACTATGAAAAAGCTCAACTAGATGATGCTATAGCATCCTATCAGCATATATTAACCATTGCTCCAGCAATTGATAGTTTACAGCTAAAAGCCTGGGGATTAATGCGTATCGGAAATGTATATTTAAGATTACGGCGATTAGATAAAGCTAAATCAAATATGGAGGAAGCCCTAAGTATTTTCCAAGAACTTGGTAAAAAATTAAATCAAGCACAGGCTTTAGGAAATTTAGCAAATATCTACATGTATCAAGGTGATAAAGAAATAGGACTTCAGTATTATAAAAAAGCCTATCAAATAGCAGATGAAGAAAGAGATGAAGCCTTAAAAGCAGGAATGGAGTTAAGTATAAGTTTTTATTACTTAATGAGTGGAGATGGAACAACAGCCATACCTTATATTGAACGCTCCCTAAGTTATGCTGTCAAGACAAAGCAGGCAGATCAGGTTGCTATGGGATATGGTAATCTAGCATATGCTTATTCCTTAATAGGCAATTATGATAAAGCTTTTAAAAATTATCAAATCTGTATTGATACTGCTCGTAATAATGAATTCATACAGATAGAATGTGATACGTATAAGGATATGTCAGAAACCTACAAAAAAAGTGGAGACTTGAAACAAGCCATGGTATATCAAACGAAATATTATGCACTTCGAGACACGATTATGGGCAGAGAAACACAGGATAGAGTGAGTGAACTACAAGTGCAGTTTGAAACAGTTGAACAGCAACAACAAATAGAGCAGCTCCAAAATCAACAGAAAATTAGTCAGTTACAATTAAGTTTATTGGTTGTAGGAGTTGGCTTTTTAGGCTTAATGGGTTGGTTAATTATTCAAAATCAACGTAATAAATTACGTGAGAAACAAGCTATTATTGCTAACAATAAGGAAATTCATCGATTGGAAAAAGAATTGATGGAGCGAGCCTTACAGCAAAAAGTATTGGAGCAAGAAAAAATTGAAGCAGATGCAAAAGCCTTAAAGCAACAAGAAGCAGAAGCCCGAAAATATGCTCAAGTTTTAGAGAATTCCAATAAAGAACTCGAATCCTTTGCTCATATAGTATCACATGATTTGAGAGAGCCACTTCGTATGGTTTCATTTTACGTACAACGCATTCAGCGTTCGCTAGATGAAGAAAACAAAGCTAAAACAGCAGAATATTTTGATTTCGCCATAGATGGAGCAAAGCGAATGGATAAATTAATTAGAGGTATTCTCAACCTTGCTAAAGTCCAAAAAGATAACTTAAACTTAAAATCACTCTCCTTAAATGAAATGGCTTACGTAGCAACACAAAACCTTCAAGCTATTATCGAAACCAAAAAAGCACAAATACACTATGAAGGTTTACCAACTATTAAAGGCGATCAATATCAGATTATACAGCTATTTCAAAATATGATTAGTAATGGTATAAAATATAATAATAGTGAGATACCAAAAGTGTGTATTAGTCATGAAAAAGTGGAAGATAAAATCATCCTATATTTTAAAGATAATGGCATTGGTATATCAGAAGAATACCATAATCGCATTTTTAAAATGTTCCAACGTTTAGAAGGACATCAAGTTAGTGGTTCAGGTATTGGGTTAGCTACTTGTCAAAAAATTGTGGAGCGACACGGTGGTACAATTGAAGTCCATTCAGCAGTTGGCAAGGGTAGTACTTTTAAGGTTAGTTTACCTATTTAGCCGTTTGCTAGTTAAATTGTAGTTATTAGTTGCCTAGTTGCTTGGTTCTTAGTCAATGGTTTATGTGGTTTTATCCCGATAGTTATCAAAATTGCAAAAGGTATATTGAAAAGTAAACCAAATAATATATACCTTTTGCAATTTTGATAACTACTATTTAAATATATAAAAATGTGACTGTTTTGACGGTAGAAATCTTAGCTATTTTTTAAACTTAAAAACTAGTAAAAAATGGCTGTCTATTTTGATACCTTTGCAAATATTTTTTTTTAATTTAAAAAATTGATTAACAACAGTTTAAACTAGATTAAAAGCTGTAATTTAAAACACCATTGCTCAACTTTTTCCAAAAACCATAACACGCTGTTATAATTCATTATGTTTAATACAAACTAAACGATTCTGACCTTTTTATACCTTACAAAAACGTACTTAAATAAAAGATACCAAACCCCACTAAAAACGCTATTCCAATCCAACTCAAAATTTTCATCCCTTGACTCGGGTGAGCGTGTTCAGGCGTATGCTTACTTGTGATTAGGCGATAGTTAAAAATAGCAAAAAATGGTGCTGTCAAGAAGGATAAAACCGTGGCGATTGTTATCATTAATATCATACTATCGCTAAAGAATTGTAATAAAATGATAGTACCGATAAGCAATATTCCCATCCAAAACCAATAGTAACTTTTCGGCTCTTCTTCCTTATTTTGAGCAATACTGGTCAACCTTGCCATAACCCTAGGAATACCATCTAGCACCGTCAATGTCGTACTAAACATGGTGGTAAAAGCGGCAATTCCAATTAGAATTTTTGCCCAATCTCCTAATGCCGCTACATACATACTAATCAACTGTCCAGCAAAAACGCCACCTTTAGGTGAAAATTCTTCTCCTGAGCCGAACATAATGATCGCTCCAAGCAAGACAAAGCAGATGGCTAAAAACACCGTACCCCAATAACCAATATTAAAATCAAACAAAGCCCGTTTCATAGAGAAATCTTCTGCAGTTGCATCTTGTTTTTCTACTGCCCAGACCGAATGCCACACCGAAATATCTAGTGGAGCAGGTAGCCAGCCCATTAATGCCACTAAGAACAATAACCCTGCTTCGTCCATTGGAAAAACAGGGGCAGGAGACAAACTTGTTTGTTGTTTGCCTAATGCTAAAGCTACTGCTATAACCGTAGAAATCGTTAATACGATGATGACCAATTTTATCACATTATCCAACAAGCTATAATTACCAATGGCTGAAATCACTGCACATAAGCCCAATAAAATCAAGACCCAAATAAATGGATCATCGGTAATCCCAAATACGTTGATAGCGAGAGATGCCGTTACAATCGTTACTGCTGCTTGAGTCGTAAACATGGTACCGAGAGATACAATAAAAACAATCAAAAGTATCCAATTTCCCATTTTTTTGTAACCGTGAAGTAAAGTTTCACCCGTAGAACCCGCATATCGAGGCCCGTATTCATAAAAGGGATACTTAATAATATGTATCAACAAAACGAGCCAAATTAAGCCTAAACCGTATCCTGCCCCTGCTCTAGTCGATTGAACAAGGTGCGAAACACCAATAGCTGCTCCTGCAAACAGTAGTCCAGGTCCTAACATCTTCAATGTAGTATTCCAACTTGATTTATTATCTTGCATATTCATAATTTAGAGTGTAGTCTGCCCTAAAACGTTGTAGGGTGTCAAGCGTTATTGGTTAGTTACAACGCTAAAAAATTTATTATTGTCGAAAGATAATTGATTGCTTTTCAATTTTATATAAATCGACTAACTTTTTTGTGATTCCTAAATACTGCATTGCTGTTTTTCTAAAGGCAAATATCCAGTATCTAGCATCCAGTTTCCAGAGATATGAAACCAGATAAGTACATTAAAAACTACATTGATGGTCAGCTAGTACCGCCACACTCGGGCGAATATTTAGATAACATCAACCCTGCCACAGGGTTAATGTATGCTCAAATCCCCGACTCGGGCGAAAAAGATCTACAAGATGCCATTGATGCCGCAACCAAAGCCTACAAAACTTGGTCAATTTCAGGTGTACGAAAACGGTTTAGGATACTGATGCGGATTGCAGATATTTTAGAGCAAAATGCGGAAGCCCTTGCCATTGCCGAATCTGTGGATACCGGAAAAGCAATTACGCGTTCTCGCACAATGGATATTCCTCGTTCACATAGCAATATGCGATTTTTTGCAACGGCAGTGACCCAATTTTCATCCGAATCGCATGCCATGGAGCGGGAGGCAATTAACTTCACCTTACGTCAACCCATTGGTATCGTAGGCATAATCACCCCTTGGAATTCTCCGTTACACTTTTTTACTTGGAAAATTGCTCCAGCATTAGCCGTCGGAAATTGCGTGATAGCAAAACCTTCGGAATTAGCACCAATGTCGGTTTATATGCTTTCCAAAGCTTGTATGGAAGCAGGATTACCACCAGGGGTTCTCAATATCATTCATGGTCATGGCAATACGATTGGTCAGCAAATTGTAGAGCATCCTAAGATTCAAGCGATTTCTTTTACCGGTAATTCTCAGACGGGCAAACAAATTGCCATAGCAGCCGCACCGCATTTCAAAAAACTCTCTATGGATTTGAGTGGTAAAAATCCTAATATCATTTTTAAAGATTGTGATTTGGAAAGAGCTTTAGCCACTACCTTAAGTTCTACCTTTTCTAATCAAGGACAACTCAGTGTCAGTACTTCTCGAATCTTGGTTGAACGTCCTTTGTATGAAGATTTTAAAAATGAACTTGTCAAACGAACACAATATTTAAAAGTAGGCGATCCCCTCTCCCCTATTACCAATGTGGGGGCAATCATTTCTAGTCTGCATCAAGAAAAAATCATGAGCTATATCGCCCTTGCCAAATTGGAAGGGGGTCAGGTTTTATGTGGCGGTGAATTGCTCAACGTTAGTGGTAAACACGAAAAAGGTTTTTTTGTAAAACCTACGCTTATTAAAGGGTTACCGATAGATAGCCGCACCAATCAAGAGGAAATTTTTGGGCCTGTTGCGACGATTGCTCCTTTCGATACCGAAGAAGAAGCTATTGCTTATGCCAATTATTCCAGTTATGGATTGAGTGCTACGGTTTGGACGGAAAATATTGGTCAAGCTAACCGAGTAGCGGAGCAGCTTCAAGTCGGTTCGGTTTGGGTCAACTGTTGGCTATTGCGAGATTTACGAACCCCGTATGGTGGCATGAAGCATTCGGGCGTTGGTCGGGATGGTGGTATTGAGGCGTTACGATTTTTTACCGAGGCTAAGAATGTTTGTTTGAAGTTTTGATTTTGATTTTAGGGTTATTTTGTTGATAATAAAGGATTTACGCTGCGATTAAACCTCCGATGTTTTAAAAACATCGGAGGTTTAGATTTTTAAATAGCGGTTTTTTCTTCGCCTTTCCAGATATAGATTTCTATGTCTTTACTTTTTACTCCTTCACTTCCTAATCGAAATAGCAATTTCTTTTTACCATTTCTACAAGCTCTTTTGGTATCAGCATTTTCGCCTAATCCTAAATAAAATCCTGTAGCAAATAAAATAGCTGCTCTATCTTCTATTTTTTGTCGGTTATTAATTCTAAAACCGATTACTTCATATCCTAATTTAGATAATGCTTTTGCTTGATATTCTGAATAACAGGAATTAAAAATTATCGTTTTCAAGTGTTTTTTATATTCATCATCATCAAATGTAAATTCTAATGCATCTGTAGTAATTAGCAGGGGTTGATTTTGACCATCTTGTACATAAATTCCATCTTTGATACCGTGTCCTGCAAAGTGTAAAATTTCAGGTTTGGCATCCAAGACTTTCATAAGTTTATCATCGGTAATGGCATGAACATTTTTTAATTCAAAATTATCCCGATAAGTAGAAGCGATAATTTGTTTTTCTATTTCTGAATATTCAAAATCAGAACGAATTACACTTTGAGATTCTGGACTAGCAGCAATAAATAAAATCTTACGTGTTTTAGATTTAGAAGAATCAGATCCATGATTGACTTCAACTTTTTTCTTTTCAATCTTCACCTTCGATAAATCAACTCCAGTATCTTTTTTAAAATTAAATAAAAAACTCTGTCGTAATTTAGCTCGCTCTGCATTATTTTCATTAGGAGTAGATGTTCCCCTTTCCAATGTTTTATTATAAGCATTAATTCTGGAAGCTAATAAAATTGTATTATCTGTATCATAATGTTCCATATACAAATCTATCGCCCCCTCTAAATCATCTTCAATAAATAATTGCTTAATTTCTTTTTCCATAGCCATATATTGTTGTGTTTTAGTCTTAAATTGTTCTCGCTCATCCGTCTCCAAAAAGTGCCATAAATCTTGTAACAACACCTTTTGACCATCGATAGAGCGAATGGTTTTATTTTCTTTACTCCGGTGTTCCGCTTTTAGTTCCGTCAATCGTACATAATGTTCGCCATCTAGGGAAACACTTTCTACGGTATCGGTTTCATATTGTAAAATAGAGCGGAATGTATTTAGGATTTTATCCAATAGACGCTTGCCGGTTTGATTGACTTTTATATCAATCTGCTTATTGCTAATGGCTTGTACCACGGCTTTTTGTGTTTTGCCTTCTTTGAGGTAAATACCCATTTTCCAAATATCCCGTAAATCCGCCAGCACTTGTGCCTTGATGATAAACTGCTGAATAATGCCATAATGCAAAAACGGATGTTCAAACCGATAATACCATGCTGATTCTCCTACGGCATCACAAAGGTCCTCTATATTTGTTGCACTTTTTTCGGGCAATAGCTGAGGCACTACAAAAGTCCGCTCAACCAATGGAATGTTGCGATGTCGTTCTGCTTCCTTTGATTCAGGCGTCGTCTCAAAACACAAATCACAAGATAACATAAAATCTATAAATAACCCCTGATCCGATTCGGTGTATTTTTGGGTGGCTGACCAAATTTGATGGAGCATTTTCCCTGCTACAATGCCTTTTTGTTGTTGAAAATAAGCATAGTGAAATTGCGTTCTATCCAATATCAAATAAATCGCTTCAATTGCCCAAAGCTGATCTAAGATAATTTGATTGCCCATTAAGCCTTCTCGGTAATAAACAACGCCCGTCTTGACTAGCCAATTTTCTAACACATAAAGCGGAGTAACGGCAGCATCGTCTTGAAAACCACAATCATGTGCTAGTTGTTGATAGGCATCCCAAGAAAGTAAGCGTTCGTTACTCGTCTTGTTATGCAATTTTTCTTGTAACATTCGAATGGCTTGACGCAAATCAATATAGTTTTGAGCAATTTTACCATCGGTTTTAAGTTTCCGCACCGATTTGCAGACGTAGTGTAAAACATCCTCATAGCCATTTTCAAATTCATCCGCTTCCGCAGAATCAATATGTGTAAAGGCTTGAATAATATCGCCAAACTGTTCTCGTAATGCACTTTGCTGCGGGGCATCTCGTTTGCCATGTCCTGCTGCTAGTGTTTTGGTTTGAATCACAATACAAGGACTCCCCTTCCCTTGCGATTTGGTATAAGCGAGCCAATACCAAAGGTCATGATTTTGATATTCACGAATTTCGCCCGCTTCTTCGATTTTAGTGGTTGGGCTATGCTCAGTTTTCCAATCCCAAAACAGCAAATACACCGAATTCGACTGCATAAAAAGGCGATGCGTCGCATGATAAATATCTTGCCCTCCAAAATCCCACAAATTCAATACATAGCGACGAAGCAGATATTGTTGTATCAAAATCCCATGTGTGGAGTTCCATTCTTCTGTAAATCGGTCATGTACCAATCGCTCTGCAAAGCAGCTTTTACCCACCCCGCCATTGCCTATTAACAAGACCTTACACTCATTATCTGCTCCTACACCGTGTTCTTTTTCCGCTTTTTGATAATCTCGTATGGTCTCAATACATTTATTCCGATCTTCCAAATAACTTTTTATCGCTGTATTTTCAATAGGATTACCGCTTAGGTTTAAATCCTCCAAATTCGGAGCATCCTCCACCAAATCCACCGTAAATTGTTTCAATTGATTTTCCGCCAAATTTAAAATAGATAAATTCGGCATCGATGCCTCCCACTCTAATTTTTCCAATTGCGATTGATAGATAAAAATATACTTCAATTTTGGAAATCGCCCTTTTAATACCACTCGCTTTAAGGCAACCTCATTGCGACTAATATTTAAAAATTCCAATTCGGGCATATCCATATCTAGCACCACTTCTTGCAGGGCATTATTGCTCAAATCCAACCGC
The DNA here is from genome assembly GCA_964385675.1 of uncultured Saprospiraceae bacterium. GTDB lineage: Bacteria > Bacteroidota > Bacteroidia > Chitinophagales > Saprospiraceae > CAYLSF01. The sequence continues at coordinate 564 of CAYLSF010000207.1, read as the reverse complement.
CGAAGCTGTTGCCATTCCGCTGTTAGCCTAAATGCCGTCTGCCCCGTCTCACTCAAATCCCAAGCCATAACCTGCCCTTTCGCATCAACAATCGGTTCTTTTGATCGTGTCCAATTTGCTAGTTTTTCTTCGTCTGTTTGGTATTGATTCATTGTGTTATTTTTTTCTTACCCCCTAACCCCCTAAAAGGGGGAACTACCTGTACGATATTCCCTCCCGACCGCTGTACGGGATTTAGGGGGCTAGGGGGTAAATACCCTTATATTTTAATCCGTCCACAGTCAAGCGATCCCGAAAGCTTTCGGGAGAGCGTCCGTCTATCGTCCACCGTCTAAAATTTCCGCTCGCTCCTCCACTACACTTCACCGACTCGGCTTAGCGCACGAGTCTGTTCGTTTCGTTCTCGTCGCTCGCTACCGCTGTTTTCTTTGCTCAACGGAGGAGGTCTTTTGACCTATCAACTGACTGCCAAAGCCACACGAAACCCGATATCGTAGTCCCGAAGATCGGGATTAGCGTCAAGGAGATAGTAATAAGTTTTTTAGTTGTTTGAAATAGAGGGAT
>CAYLSF010000206.1:236-8878 GCA_964385675.1 uncultured Saprospiraceae bacterium | reverse complement strand
AGAATTATGTGAATTTTCTTTTGCTCCTTGACGCTAATCCGATAGCTATCGGGACACAAGTTCCAAAATCCAAATCGAACGTATAATGAAACATTTAAAATCAGCATTGACTTTACCTAATGGGGCTGTATTAAGCAATCGAATCGCTAAATCTGCGATGAGTGAAAATTTGGGAACATATAGCAATCAGCCCAATAAAAAACTGATTTGCTTGTATGATAGATGGTGTAAAGGAGGAGCAGGTCTGATTATTACAGGGAATGTAATGGTGGATAGAAGGGCTTTAGGAGAACCTAAGAATGTGGTGGTAGAAGATAGACAATCGGTTGATTTATTACAACAGTGGGCAGCAACGGCAAAAAATACAGGGACACACATTTGGCCTCAAATCAATCATCCTGGTCGTCAAGCATTTGCAGCGATTAATAAGGAAGTGGTCGCACCATCAGAGGTTATGCTAAAAATGGGTCGAGCAAATGCCATGTTTACTAAACCTAGAGCATTGAAGGAAAATGAAATTGAGGATATTATTGAGCGATTTGGGAATACAGCCTTGATTTTAAAAGAAGCAGGATTTACAGGCGTACAAATACATGGGGCTCATGGCTATTTGGTCAATCAATTTTTATCCCCTTTAACCAATTTGAGAAAAGATAAGTGGGGCGGAACGCTTGACAATAGAGCTAGATTTGTTCTAGAAATTTATCGAACGATTCGAGGAAAAGTTGGGGTAGATTATCCGATTGGTATTAAAATTAATTCGGCGGATTTTCAAAGAGGTGGTTTTACAGAAGAAGAATCCATGCGAGTGATTACAATGTTGTCGGAAGAAGGTATTGATTTAATTGAAATATCGGGCGGTACGTATGAGCAACCTGCAATGATGCAATCTAAAAAGCAAAGCACGATTGAGCGAGAAGCCTTCTTTTTAGATTATGTAGAAAAAGCACGACAAATCATTAAAACACCGCTAATGTTGACAGGTGGATTTCGGACGACTACTGTTATGGAACAGGCCTTAGTAGAAGGCAAATTGGATGTTGTTGGTATTGCTCGACCTTTTGCCTTATATCCAGACTTACCGAATGATATTTTTAGTGGGAAATTGGATAAGATTGAATTGCCCATGCCTAAAACGGGCTTTAAAGCCATTGATGATATTGGAGGATTAGAATTACCTTGGTACGAATTACAAATTAAAAGAATAGCGGAAGGAAAAGAACCTGATATCAATATGCGAGGTATGAAAGCCTTTTGGTATAATTTAAATGGTATGATTCGGAAGTCGTTATCTAAAAATTAGACAGGATTAACAGGATTAGCAAGATTAAAAAACAGATAAATGAATTTTAAAGAAAAAGTGGCTTTAGTAACAGGAGCCGGTTCAGGTATTGGTAGAGCATCCGCTATTCGCTATGCAGAAGAGGGGGCAACAGTTGTCGTTTCGGATATTAATGTAGAGGGTAGTGAAGAGACTGTAGCAACTATTGAAAAAAATGGTGGAAAAGCCATTTTTATAAAATGCGATGTATCTAAAAAGGTAGAAGTAGAAGCGATGTTTGCCCAAATTAGCAGCGAATTTGGTCGATTAGATGTTTTAGTGAATAACGCAGGGATAGGCGGTGTATTTGCCAAAATGTTGGAGTATGGAGATGATGTGATGGAAAAAATACTGGCTGTCAATGTCGTAGGCGTTTGGAATTGCATGAAGGCTGCTATTAAAATGATGAAGGTTCAAAATGGAGGTGCCATTATCAATGTAGCTTCTTTAGCAGGACTTCAAGCAGCAACTTATATGAGTGCCTATGGTGCAAGTAAACACGCTGTAGTTGGTTTGACAAAAACTGTTGCGATAGAGTATGCACGCTACAATATAAAAATCAATGCGGTGTGCCCTACGGTAATAAAAACACCTATGGGAACTGGATTTACGGAAATTGACCCAAACATAGGCATCCAACTAAAGAACAATATTCCGATGCGTCGTTTTGGTGAACCTGAAGAGGTTGCTGCCGCAATAGTTTGGTTAAGTAGCGATCAATGTAGTTTTACTACGGGACATTGCTTACCGCTTGACGGTGGACAGACAGTGGCGTAATCAGTTGATTAGTTGTTGGTTAACTGGTTATTGAGTTCTGTTGTAATTTATAATCAGTTAACCAATTTATTATGAAATATGCTTTACTTCTAATTGCTTCGATTTTTTGGATTTCAGTAGGTGTAGCACAGGTGGATATTATTTGTGTGGATTTGGAGGCTGTGGTTAAGAGTATGCCAGAATCAGTTTATTGGGAAGGTTATAGAGTGGAATTGGCAGAGAAGTGTCAAGCAAATATGGAAGCACTAGGAAAAGAGATAGATGATTTAATTGTAAAATATAATTCTACTTGTGGTGCTGGTCCAAATTATTATGAATTAATTAATCAACAATGGTTAAGTTTGATTGATTCAATACGAGCAATAAGAAATAATTTCATAGAAATGGATTCTTTGATTAGATTACATATAAAAGAATTAACCATCCAAAGAGTCAAAGAATACGCAAAAAATCACAAATATATTGGAGCAATTGACAAAAAAGATTTATTGTATTTTGAAAAACTAAATGATAAGACGGGCGAGGTTATTGACTTTATTCAAAGAAGATATGATAAATTTAATGTGAATTTAAAATGGGTTAATAACCTCTATTATTACTTACAACATTATAACCTCGACGATACTATTCCTAAAATCCCCAAAATTTCAGAATTTAAAGTATGGCTAATTCGGTAAGTGAATGAAAAGTCAATATTCAGTAAGGGGGTGTCAGAGATGAGTCATTTCATGGTTAGAATCTAATTGTTCGGCAGACAGGAGCAGAGAAAGGGTGTTTTTCAAGAAAAATCATCTGACTTCTCTATTCTGACAGCGAAGCGGTCTGACTTCTGATGAGTAATTTAATGAAATTCCATAAAACCGTCGTACCTTGCGACAGCAATTAAAGTAACTCATTCGTAAACCAATTGAAACGAAAATAACTGATCTTATATGAAGGAGATAGATGTATGTATTATTGGTGCAGGTCCAGGGGGAGCAACTGCTGCCTTAAAGTTAAATCAATTAGGAATTCCTTCTTTATTGATAGATAAGGCTGTATTTCCTAGAGATAAAGTATGTGGCGATGCACTAAGTGGAAAAGTGATGACAATTTTAAGACGAATAGATCCGAAATATGTTGAAGCGTTTGATAAAATTGATAAAGTCCATATAAATTGCTGGGGAATTAAATATATCTCACCGAATCAATATGAGCTAGATATTCCTTATGACCCTAAATATAATATAGAAACAGATGCAGCACCTGGTTATGTGTCAAAACGAATAGATTTTGATAATTTTCTTGTAGAACAAGTCAAAGCCTGTCCATTAGTTGAATTAAAAGAAGGGGTAGCTATTACAGCATTTGAAAAGACAAAAGAGGGCTACATTATTAGTGATAAATCTGGAGAATATAAAGTAAAATGTAAAATTTTATTGGTTGCTAATGGGGCATATTCTGCTTTTACTAGAAAAGAAGCAGGTATTGTAAAAGAAAATATGCACTATTCGGGTGGTATAAGAGCTTATTATGAAGGAGTAGATAATTTTCACAAGGATAACTTTATTGAATTACATTTCTTAAAAGAATTTTTACCAGGTTATTTATGGGTTTTTCCATTGCCAAATGGTCAAGCAAATGTAGGGGCGGGGATGTTAAGCGAAGAAATTGTCAATAAAAAGGTCAATTTAAAAGAAAGTATGCTTCATTTGCTAGAAAATCATCCTAGATTTAAAGAGCGTTTTAAGAACGCTAAGTTAATGGGTAAAATCCAAGGGTTTGGTCTGCCATTAGGGTCTAAAAAACGACCTATTTCTGGAGATAATTATATGCTTTTGGGAGATGCGGCTAGTTTAATTGATCCCTTTACTGGAGAAGGTATTGGTAATGCAATATATTGTGGATTTTATGCTGGATTGCAAGTGGAACGTTGCTTAAAAGAGCAAAAGTTTTCCGCTCAATTTATGAAACAATACGATGTAGATATTGAGCGAGTTCTGGGACGGGAATTACGGTTTAGCCGAAAATTACAAATGATTTTATTCAAATATCCGTGGTTATTCAATATCATATCTCGAATAGCATATAGCAGTAGGAATTTACAGGAAGCTCTATCTGTAATGTTTATGGATTCGAGAGAATCTGTACTTAAACCTTCCTTCTATTTTAAAAATTTATTTAAACGCTCGTCTTAGCTACTTTTAGTGAGTAGGTGACTCCAAGTCACCTGCTCACTATTTACGACATTCTCTTGAAAAACTGGCTTCAATTTATCCGTTTTCCAAATTTATTTATCATTGCCCTTACACAATATTTAATTCGATTTTGTGTGATAGGAAAAGAAGGAGATACTTTTCTGGTATCAGAAAGTACCTTTTTAGTTATGGTTATGATGACTTTGGTTATAGCTATTGCCGGATATTGGATAAATGATTATTATGACTATGAGATCGATTTAATTAATAAACCTCAAAAAGTATTTATCAATCGGTTATTATCTAACAATCAAACACTTTGGGGATATTATATTTTAAATCTAATTGGATTAGCGTTAGGAGGTTTTCTTTGGTATAAAACCAAATGGTGGGGTGCTATATTGTATCCTACTTTTGCGATTATCAGTTTGTATTATTATGCTAAAACACTCAAAAAAATAGCATTTTGGGGGAATTTACTGATTGCTCTTTTATGTGCTTTGATGCCATTAATGGTATGGGGCGTTGAACGTCAAGAAAACCTAAGAGAACTTCAATGGATACTTTATGGATATGTCGTATTTGCTTTTATATCAACACTTTATCGAGAAATAGTAAAAGATATAGAAGATATGGGGGGGGATAGAAAATATGGTAGTCAAAGTTTACCAATTATTTGGGGAGTACCTAAAACGGTAAGATTAATACTTGGAATTGGAGGGTTATTTTTACTATTAGTCATTGGAGCATTGTACTACGAAATCTCTAATGAACAGTGGGGGAGAGGTGTCTATATTTTTATGACTTTATGCTTACCTCTAATTTGGACAATTATAAAATTAAATCAAGCTACACAGACAGAAGATTTTGGGATAATTAGTACAGGAATTAAGGGCATCATGTTGTGTGGTTTATGTTATTTAATCGTTTACGCAATATTATAATGGATAATACAACAACATCAAATTCATCTAAACGATATTACTCATTGGACTTGCTTAGAGTAGTGATGACCCTATTAGGTATTCCACTTCATGCAGCGATTTCTTATATGAATTATCTACCATCAAGGTCTTGGGATAGCGATATAGAGACACATTATTTGTTTGATGTACTGTTTGGATATATCCATTTATTTAGAATTCCTTCTTTTTTTTTAATTGCTGGATTTTTTGGGGCAATGCTTATGGAACGCAAAGGATTGCAGGAATTTTTAAAAAATAGAGGACAGCGCATCTTAGTACCATTATTAATATGTTGGGTGGGTATCATGGTTTTATCGGGGCAATATCCTACGAAACAGCTTGGACATATTTGGTATCTATACTACCTCATTCTATTTTATCTAGTGGATTTAGTGATAAGTCGTATGGTATCTATTAAACAACTTCCAACTGTTAACCATTGGTTTCGACAAAGTCTAATATTACCGTATGGAATCTTATTTTGGATGGTTTTAACTTCCTTAACCAATCTAACGACACCTTTTGGATATGTCATGCAAAACACAACCCTAGTGCAGCAACTGCACGTTTGGGTTTGTTATTTGCTTTTTTATGGTTTCGGTAAACTGCTCTATTTCAATAAAGATTTGATTTTTCAATTTAAGCAATATGGGATAAGTGCATTAGCTGTATCCATACCCATTATGGCATTGAATTATTGGATTTATTTAACTTACCTGCAAGATGCTACAATTGAATGGTTACCATTTTTAGGTGTTTGTATTACTTCTTCTATTATTTGCTGGCTCGTAATTTTTGGCACGATAGGGACAATTATGCAATACTATAAGCCCTCTCGGATTATTCGGTACTTAGCAGATGCATCTTATTTTATTTATATTATACATGTACCGATTACGATTTATATTTCTATAAAATTTACAGGCATCGAAATCCCAAGTTTGGTTAAATTTTTAATCAATAATATATTGACTTTTGTAATTGTAGTTGTTTTATATAATTATTTAGCACGAAATACGGCAATAGGATGGCTACTCAATGGAAGACGTTATAAGCGAGGATTACCTCCGGAGTAAATCCCAAATCCCAAACCTGCCTTTGTCGGCAGACAAGTCCCAAATTCCAAAAATACTAAACTGAGCGTTGTTGTAAGATTATAATTTTACAAAACGTCTAATGATTGTTTCATTCGGCGCTTTAAATTTCAAAAAATATACACCACTATTTAAATCAATAACATCAATCTGTTGTGTGTAAGCGGTATGATTAAACGTTTGAATTAATTTTCCATTACTATTATAAATAGTAATAGGATGATTAGATAAATGAGAGGCTTGAAGTGTAATGTGATTATTGTTTACAAGAGTCGGCGTAATCGTCAGTTCCGTAGAAAGTATAATAGAATTGGTACTCACTGGAATACAATTGATAGCTGAATCTGCTTGCTCAACTAAAGTACCATTATCAACATACCAATTTTCCCAATTACCACCTGTACCACTTTCCCAAGTATTTAAGTCAAAAGTATTTGAGCCATTTAAAGTACCTTTTACTGCATATACTTTAACAGCATCCCCCCCTAGATTCCAGTTCAACGGTTGACCATTCGTACAATTTTCAGGTTGTAAGGTATCGTTCTCGCAATTGACTTGAAGGAAATAAACATTATCGTCATAACCTGGATATTCACCATAAGTACGTGCTAGGCCTGTCTCATCAATACAAACGGCTGTGAATTCATCACAAGCGATGCCTTTAGCTGAAACGCCCCAATCCGTTAATACTCTTGCTAAAAAAGTGATATGTCGCCCTTTTCTATCTGGATTATCATAGTGTGTATCTGTGATGACTTGTTGTAAAAAAGGAACTTGTAAAAAATGAGTAGAGTCTATATGAACGCTATTGGCGTAAGGATTAGATAAAGCAACAGATGACGTTGCACTACCAAATTCTGCGGAATAGTATAAGCTTCCAAGAATCGCCATTCCTGCACTCGTTCCGCCAATGACCATATTTCGATTCTGAATACCATCATTGATTAGGCTATCAATAGCAGTATTTCTCCAAAAGCTAACATAATTCCATTGATCGCCTCCGGCAAACCATATTGCTTCGGCTTGACTAATTCGTTGTTGCACATAACTTTCATTAGATGCGGTAGCATTATTGAAAACAATGGTTTCAACAGAATTTACAGAAACTCCTAGTTGACTGTATAAATAATTATTATAACCATCAGAGCCACTTGCCCTCAATACTAAAATATCTCCACCATTAGCACGTTGTAAAAACCATTTCATGGCTTCGTCATTTTCGGTAGCTCCACCCATCATACAAGTACCTCCTAGAGGACTGATGACTAAATCATCTGTATTACCTGTAAAATATGAGGTATAAGGTTGAGTATAAATATTTGACATTGAAAAGATTAAAATCAGAATCAGTGAATATCTTAACATGATAATTTTTAGTTTAATGATTTTGCAGATTATTTAGGGCGAATTTACATCAAAATAGTTATTTAAGCTCTAATAGGGTTCAAAAAAGAAAAGCTCGACCTTCTTGAGATCGAGCTTCTAACCTTTTAATTATCACTAAATGCTGTATTATGAATTTAATTTTAGTAACGGTAAAAAAATAACTCCATCATTTGGGCGAGATAATTTTAGTTTTAGATGAGTTGAAAAATTGTAGAATAGCGGGTTATTCCTAAATTTTTCAGCGACATATAAGGCTAAAAGTAACCGTACAAATGATGGAGTTATTTTTTGGACGTTACTTAGTCCATTTTTGTTAAATATACATCATCAAATGCTGCTGGATTACCTTTTTCTTTAGCACATTTTTGCTCATTGTAGATTCTTACCATTTTAGGTAAATACTTGTATCCAAAGCCTGACTTTCCGATTTTTTTATTTAAAACGTTATTGTCAGCAGTTAATGATTTTAATAACTTTTTATAATTCTTACGCGTAATTTGCTGAAATTCTGCTTCTCCTTCTTTTTCAATATAATATTGATGTTCTACCATCTGCCCGATTTTAGCATTTTTTTCAACATAATAATCATATAAGGTGATACCTCCGCCAACTCTAACTTCTGCAAAGATTTCTTTAGAACCCATTTTGATAGGCGATTTTTTCGCTGTTCTCTTTTTAAATTGAATCCAAAGCATAGATTTTTCTCCATCTCTGTTGTAGCGAGGTACTTCAAAAGAATATCCTTCTAAATCTTTAGGTGTGTAAACCGATTTTTTGTTATGCTCGTCTTTAAATCTCACTCTTAATTCATTTACAGTAGGTGAACTAACCTTTACCGTACCATAAATAGTATCTTGTTGTGTAGTGATTACATATCCTTTATAAATTCTTTTTTTACGACCATTGGTGGAGGACATTAAGG
>CAYLSF010000206.1:0-224 GCA_964385675.1 uncultured Saprospiraceae bacterium | reverse complement strand
TAAAATTGAAAGTAAAATGTAGAATATTACAGTTCTCATACTAGGTTGTTTTGCTCTCTTTGAATTGTGAGTGTTATGAATAATTTTTAATTGCTTATTACACTTACAATTATTCGATAATTGAGCTGAGTTGTTGCTAGTGTTTTTGTTTTTTTGTGACATTGATTTAAATAGTAGAAGGGTACTAGTTATCTTTTATTGAAAATTGATGTATCCTTTCGTTA
>CAYLSF010000205.1:0-8879 GCA_964385675.1 uncultured Saprospiraceae bacterium | reverse complement strand
AATAAAATATTCATATATTTAAAACATTTATAACCAGTTCTATTATGAAAAATCTAATTATATTATTAATCCCTTGCTATTGCTTACTTTCTTTTACAACAACCAACGCTATAACATCACAATTCCCAACTATTTCTGAAGTAGAAACCAATATTACAGGTTCATGGATATTTAAGTTCAATACCACGATGGGAGAACGGGTGTATGATGCAAAATTGAAACAAACCGATAATGTCGCTAAAGGAACAATGAAAGGCAGTCCGATTACCATTAAATTAACGGGTAATAAAGTAACCTTTAAAACAAAACGTACAACCTTTTTCACAGAAATGGTCATAAAATATACGGGTAAAGTCAATGACAATTCCATGAAAGGGACTTATAAAATCATAAAAGGCTTTATGTCAGGTAGTGAAGGAACGTGGTCAGCTAGTCGAAAAAAGTAAAAGACTCACTTAACACATCAAAACGGCTTATTCTAATCAAAGGGTAAGCCGTTTCTTGTTGTATGTGCGTCAAAATACAACTACATGCTAAAATCTTGAGAAGAATTTAATAATTTAGGGGTGCTAACAGCACTAAAAAATAACAATCCATCGTCTAAACTTACTAGAACCCATGAATAATGATTCAATAAAAACATATTACGAGGAATTAGCCGCTACCTATGATAAAAATCGTTTTGGCAATACGTATGGTCAATTTATAGATTATCAAGAACGTCAAATTTTAAGTCAATGGCTTGATAACACAGCAGAGCAAGATATACTAGATTTAGGATGTGGTACAGGTCGATTAACCAATTTTGCCACAGAAGGATTAGATGTGAGTGCTAAGATGCTTGATCAGGCTCAAGAAAAATTTCCCACCAAACCCTTCATTTTAGCTTCTGCTACCAAAACACCTTTACCTAAAGATAGCTTTGATACTGTTTTTTCTTTTCATGTATTCATGCACCTTGATTACTCAACAACACGTCAAGTCTTACAAGAAGTACATCGAATATTAAAACCGAATGGACAATTTATATTTGATTTTCCATCTAAAAAACGAAGAAAGCTCACTAGTTATCGAGCAAAAAACTGGCACGGTGCGAATCATTTTACTATTCAAGAACTCCAAAAACGCATTGGAGAAAATTGGAGTATCCAGCAATATCAAGGTATTTTATTTTTTCCTATCCATCGTTTTCCTAAAAGTTGGAGGTTTTTTTTATTAAAAATTGACACCTTTCTTTGTAGCTCCTTTTTAAAAGAATATGCTTCTTATTTAGTGATTGAACTCACCAAAAAATAAATTTATGAGATGGCAAAATTTAATTCCAAAAGCATGGAGATTACAATATCAACTACAGAAAAGAACCTACAAAGACAGAAAAAATGGTATTCTTGATTTATTAGCAACACCTACGAATCAACACCTAAAATTGGATTATCGAATAGAAATCACGCAACCTATTAAAAAGAGTTATCTATTTGAAAATAAAATTCATAACCTGCAATTGGGTAAAAATAAAATTGAATCCATCATCCTATCGCCACACCAGATTTTTTCCTTTTGGTATATACTTGGTCATCCAAATGCGAAAAATGGTTTCAAAAAAGGTAGAAATCTCATCAACGGTAAGCTAAAAGAAGACTATGGGGGCGGGTTATGTCAATTAGCAAGCATTTTATATCATGTAGCATTACTGGGCGGTTTGACCATTTTAGAACGGCATAATCATTCCCTTGATATTTATGAAGAAGCAGACCGATTTACACCTTTAGGGGCAGATGCCACAGTAGTCTATGGTTATAAAGATCTAAGGTTTTCTAATCCATACCAAATACCTTTACAATTTAAATTTGATATTACAACAGAACATATCACGTGTAAACTGTATAGTTCTCTCCCAATCCTTCAGCGTAAGATAGTATTTAAAAGACAATACAATGGTAGCCAAATCAAAGTCATAACTCTACAAAATCAACATCAACAATTAACTACATCTTATTATAAAAAACTCTAAATTTACGAAAAATCATCCTTGCCGATAGCTATCGGCAAGCGATTTATAAATCATTTCAACTATGAAAAAAATTCTCATCTTAGGCGGTACTAATTTTATTGGTCGTAATCTAGTCGAACAATTACAGCATTCTTCTGAATTTGAACTCACTCTTTTTAATCGGGGGAATACCAATCCACATTTATTTCCAAACATTAAAAAAATCATTGGTGATAGAAAAACCAAAGACATTCAGCAATTATCATCTGAGCAATACGATGTTGTTATTGATATTTCTTGCTATTATCCTGATGATTTAAGGAATGTTTTAAAGGTACTAAAACCACCAAAGCGTTATATCCTCATTTCTAGTTGTTCTGTATATCAACATTCTGAGGTTGAACTAAAAGATGAAACTCAACCTATTTTAACCTGTATAGAGGAGGAAGGAAGAGATACAACATCCGCTACTTATGGCAAACGAAAAGCTGAATGTGACAATATACTCCTACAATCCAATTTAGATTATATCATTCTAAGACCATCTATAGTTTATGGAGCGTATGATTACACAGATAGATTTTACTATTGGCTATATCAAGTTCAAAATCATGATCCACTTTTAGTTCCAGATGAAGGCAGGCGTTTTTTCTCTTGTACTTACGTGTTAGATTTAACTCAAGCTATTATGAAAAGTATCACTATTCCATCACATAATAAAGTATATAATGTGATTAGTAATACTCAAATCTCTATTGGTGAAATTATTAAAACTGGAGAACGACTATTAGAAAAATCACCAAATCATATCAATGTTACACCACAGTTTTTACATAATAAAAAAATAGCACAATGGACAGAAATGCCACTTTGGATAGATAGTGATGCTTATACCTATGCTACGGATAAGTTGATTCAAGATTTTGACTTTTCTTACACCAAGTTATCCCAAGGTTTGCAAACTACTATTGAATATCATAATCAAATAGATTGGTCTGTTCCCAAATATGGTATGCCTGAAACTAAACGACAAATACTTATTGAGGAATTGAGAATTGAGAATTGAGAATTGAGAATTGAGAATTGAGAATTTTAACAATGAAAATCATTTAAAATAACTAAATATGAGACAAATTATACTGATAATATTGTTGTTTTCTTTTTCAAATATTTCATTTGCACAAGAATGGACACCTTTATTTAATGGTCAAAATCTAGAGGGTTGGACACATGTGGGTAAAGGAAAATTTGTAATCAAAGATGGCATACTGAAGACTAAAGGAGGCATGGGTTTATTGTATTACAATCAACAAGCCTTTGAAAATGCTGTAATAAAAGTTGTTTATAAAAATCCAGAAGGCAAAAATGCTGGTGTTTATATTCGTATTCCAGAAAAACCAACGGAACCCTGGATGCCTGTCAATAAAGGGTATGAGGTACAAATAGATGATAATGGTGATGATTATCACAGAACAGGTGTTTTATATTCTCTTACAAAAGCAAAGGCAAAGCCTAAGCGACAAGAATGGAATACAATGGAAATTACCTTAGATGGAAACCGCACTAAGGTCACTGTAAATGGTGAACTTATTACTGACTTTAAAGAAGGCGATCCAGTTCCTGAAAAGAAAATTTGGTATGAACCAGAGAGAGGTCCTCGTCCGCTTAAAGGCTATATTGGTTTACAAAACCATGGTAAAAAAGATGTAGTTTATTTTAAAGAAATCAGCTATAAACCTATACCTCCAAAGCCAAAGCAAAAAGTAAAAACGACAACAACTTCCAAATATTGGGCTCATAAATTTGCTACGGTTAAAGATGTACAATATGGTAAAGATCCCGCTCAACGGTTGGATATTCATGCACAAGGCAAACATGTAGGAGAGCCCAAGTATTTTATTGGTGCTTCTACACGCCGCCCTACACTTATCTATTTTCATGGAGGAGGTTGGGTACAAGGTAATAAAGAAAGTAATCTAAATGCCTTCATTCACTACCTAGAAAGGGGCTGGAATGTTATCAATGTAGAATATCGCCTAGGAAATGGAACAGCCCCACAAGCTGCGGAAGATGCTTTGGAAGTGATGCGATGGTTAGGTAAAAATCATAGTAAGTTTAATATTGACACCAATAATGTAGTCGTAAGTGGAAAATCAGCAGGCGGGCATTTAGCCTTATTGGCTGGATTAGCTACTACTGTAGATGAATCTCATCCTAACTATGTCAAAACCAATCTAAAAGTAAAAGCCATCATTAATTGGTTTGGTATTACACATATAAAAAGTGTAGAAGAGTTTTTAGCGGAAAAGCATCCAAAGTGGAATTATCCATTAGCTTGGCTAAAAAGTAAAGAACAACTAAAAGCCGTACATGAACAATATTCCCCAGTTTATTATGTCTCTAAAAACGCTCCTGCTATATTGACTATTCACGGGCAAAAGGATGAACTTGTTCCATTCTCACAAGCTACGAAACTACACCTTGTATTAGAGCAAGAAGGAGCAAAAAATCATAGTATCTTAGTTCAAAAAAATGGAAATCATGGGGGATTTACAGATGAACAATATGAGAATGCTTACGAGCGAATTTTTAAATTATTAGAAAAAGTTATTGATAATAATCAAGAATAAAATGTAGAGTAGTCATCAAGTGAGTTAAGATTTAGCAACTCACTTGATGACTTTTATTGATTACCATAAATAGAAAAACCAAACTGGTTAGTAGTAGAAATTTGAATATTTTTGTAGCCTCTTTTTTGATACCAAATCGTAGCCTCTTTTATGGAATGTTCAAGTCGATATTCTGGAGATAACGCGTCCATAATATCTACCATTTCCTCTCTCCAATTTGTATTATTACCCTTTACAAGTTTCTTATAAAATAAAGTAAATGGTAGTACAAATATGAAGTAAAGAATGTACTGAAGTTTGATAGGTAACTTAGAAGTAATACGTCGTAAATTATTAAAGAACAAGTGTACCCAATTCGTATTTTGAGGGTGATATAACCATACACACAATTTCCCTGTGGAGCGTACTAACTCATGAATAATAGAAAAAGATAACTCTGTATTATTCGTATGATGAATTACACCACTAGAATGTACTAGGTCAAAGGATTGATTTTTAAATGGTGGAAATTGTAAATCACCTTGTACAAAATGAACATTTGGATTCGTATTATTCTGACAAGCTCGTACTACGCTTAAACTCATATCCATCCCAACGGCTTCATTTCCTAAATCTCCTATCAGTCGAGTTAAGACTCCATTTCCACATCCTACGTCAATTACACGAGCATTTATCAATGTATTTGACATTTCTCCAGCTTCTTTTAAAAATTGATCTAAAATACCGTCATTATCCAAGTGCCAAGTGGTATCTGCCTCGTAATCGTACAAACTCCATTCTAATGAAAAACTTTGTTTTATCCTACTATTTTTCTTCACTACTTGATGAATCACTGATGAATGTGTTTCTAATAATTGATTCTTATGAGTTTTATAATTCGGATAATTGACTTCAAAGAATGAGGCATAATCCAAAAATGATTCAACCAATAGACGAGGTACACCATCTATGATTGGATAAAAAAAACCATTTTCAGCAAATAAAATCCCTGTTTTTACTTCCTCAATCGTTTTCCCCTTGTAAGTATGGTTATCAATCTCAATAACCTCCAGACGGAAATCAGATTTACAAACAGGGCAACAGAGTATATCTAGCAATTTATGTTGCATAGAAGAGATTCAATTTAATGAGAGATAATCTACTGAGATCATCTCGTTTAACCAATTGTTAATTTTTAAGTCCTAAATCTCTAATTATCTAATATATCCACTTTTGTAATTAAATAACGGGTATCCCCTCTCCACTCTAATTGAATATATTTCTCATCATAGTGTAACCGTACTCGTTTATTTTGCTCTATGGCTTTATTAATGTCATCCAACACTTGAGTATTGGATTTGGGTACTGAAAATTCCCAAATGGTATTTGGAATACCATCTCCATTTTGACTGGTCATAGCCCCTAAGTTTAGTTGCCCTTCCCACGTCTTAAAAACGACTCCTTTTTTACTTATTTTAATTACATTTCCAATCCGAGCCCCTTCACTGAATGACATGGTGCTGTATATTCCAAAACCAGCAAGAGCTAGTCCAATTACAACTGATATAGTAATTAAGAATCCTCTTTTAACCTTTTTTAAACTGAATCGAGACGAAGTTGTCATATTGATGAATATTTAAAATTTAGATGCAAGTTACAACAACTAAATGATATTATAGAAAAGGTGTTTTTGAATTTTAATCTATCGACCTCTATAATTTAGAGTTTAACAAAAAATGATTTTAACATATTTCTAAATCCATACAATAATCCTTAGATTGCGAACATTAATTCTTTATGCAAATTTATCGTTTTACCAAAAATTTCAAGATGAGGTCATTTTTACTACTTTTAGGCTTTGTAGGTCTTCTAATCCAAACATCAACAGCTCAAGTAACATCAATTTCTAGTATAAATGTGGGTATATCCGCTTCTACTGGCTTTTCATTCATTGCAGCTCAAAACAATTATGGAAACTCTGAAATGGAATATCGTATGACACCAGGATATACTGCTGGAGTACTAGGGAATATTAACTGGTATGGTGATCTTGGATTACAAATAGAAGGGCAGTTTGCATTTTTAGGTCAAGACTATGAAGATATTCATGATAATAATACTGATGTGCGTTTAAATTTAACATTGACCTATTGGCAAATCCCCCTTCTGTTGAAATATACTAATTCCGCTTTTTCTTCCAGTTACAATGGACCTAATTTTTATATATTAGGCGGTCCTCAATTTAGCTTTGTCAATAATGTGTATCAACAATATTTTAGAAATGGTGTACGAGTAAATTTTCCAGAAGCACATCAATTTAATCCGATTAGGGATCAACACCCAGAGTTTATTGAAGATGATTTGTTATTTAGAAAATTTGAAATAGGAATTATAGCTGCTTTAGGCTTTGAATTTCCTTTAGCTAATGATATGTATTATTTTGCTGAATTTAGAAATTATGTAGGACTTACAGATATCAATGTACGAGAATGGCGTTTTCCAGATAGAAATGGTAATTATAGTGCTTCTCGCCATTATTACTTTAGCCTTCGTATGGGAGTCACTATGGAAATTTGGTAATTAAATTCCGATTCATATTTTCAAAAACGCCAATATAATTACATATTGGCGTTTTTATATTTCAGTCTATTCCATTCTGAAATAGCTCAAAAAATAAAGGAGGCAACCAAATGGCTACCTCCTCATTTTTATACACAGTTCAGTATTTGTACTAAAATAGGTCAATGAGTGACCCCCATAAAAACAAAATGATTACTCCTATATTAATTACAAATAATTAAACTACCTAGAAGGCATAAGCCCTACTAGCTCTTTAACATCTTTTAATGTCTGTTTTGCTCTTTTACGAATCACCTCTGCACTAGATTTCACCTGATTCTTTACTTCTCTTTTATTAGCTAACAATTCTGTACGTTTCTCTCTAAATTGAGAACTAATAGTAATCAGTCCATCGGCTACAGCATCTTTCAACTCTACATATCTTAACGTACCTGATTCATATTTTTCTAGTAATGTAACGTGTGCATCTATTTGACCTGCTGCTTTCAGCAAACTAAATAAATTAGCTACCCCCGCACTCATTTCACCATCTTTGGTATCGCCTGTATCTGTTACAGCCGAGCGTATCTGTTTACGAATCTGCTTTTCCTCACCAAATACATCTATATAATGTTTTCCCCCCAAAGACTTACTCATTTTTTTGAGTGGATTAGCAGGAGACATTACTTTCGGCACTTCTGTAAATAGTGGTTCGGGTAGTGTAAAATATGGTTTCTTATAGGTATAATTAAATCGTTGAGCAATATTTCTAGATAACTCAAGATGTTGCTCTTGATCCTTACCCACAGGTACATAATGTGCATGATAAATTAAAATATCTGCTGCTTGTAAAACAGGATAAGTAAATAATCCTGACGATATAAACGCTTCTTTATTGGTTTCTTGCGATTGTTGTGATTTATCCTTGAATTGAGTCATACGAGTCAACTCACCATGAGAAGCTATACAATTAAAAACCCAATTTAACTCTGCATGTTCTGGTATCATAGATTGAATAAATAAATTTTCAACCTTTACACCGCAAGCTATCAAATTAAACATCAAGTTCCATGAATTCTCACGTAGTTTTTTAGGATTATAAGGCATTGTCATTGCATGATAATCGACTACTCCATAGATACAATCATAATTATCCTGTAGCCTAACCCAATTTTGGATAGCTCCGAAATAGTTTCCAAAATGCATATCACCCGTTGGTTGAATACAAGATAAGACTTTTTTTCTATCAGACATGCTTTGAGTTAGTTCTTTAATGGTATAAAAATACTGTAAATAAAATTGTCATGCTAACAAACACAATAGATAATTTAAAGTTCCATTGTAGCAATCATGGATATTTCGACATTTACATTCAAAGGAAGGGTTTTTACAGCTACACATTCTCTAGCTGGGGCAAAGTCATCTTCAAAATATGCTCCATAAACCTTATTTACCGCTCCATAATTCCCCATATCATTTAAGAAAATAGTAGTTTTCACTACATGCTTAAAAGAAATACCTGCAGCATCAAGAATGGCCGCTAAATTAACCATCACCTGTTTTGTTTCTTCTTGAATATTCGTAGTGGCTAAATACTTAGTACCAGGAATTAAAGCAACTTGCCCTGATATATACAACATTCCGTTGGCTTTTACAGCTTGATTATATGGCCCTACAGGAGCTGGTGCCCGCACTGCGTGCGTGGCCGGGGCCGCGCGTGG
>CAYLSF010000204.1:0-8914 GCA_964385675.1 uncultured Saprospiraceae bacterium | reverse complement strand
CTTTTGTAAAAATACCTGCCGAACCAGAGCGTTCCAAAAGCGAAACAACTTCTGCTGAAAATTCTTTGCTTTGGGAAATATCAGGGAATGGATTAGAAACCCCTTCTTACCTATTTGGTACGATTCACATGATAGGGGCAGATGATTTCTTTTTGACGGATGTGATGAAGGAAAAATTCGGAGAAACTAAAAAACTTGTCTTAGAATTAGATATGGACGATCCAACTATGTTGTTTTCGGCCTTTACAAGCATGATGATGAAAAATGGAACAACCCTAAAGGACTTATTAACAGCAGAAGAATATCAACAAGTGTCTGCTCATTTTAAAAAAATGGGATTACCGATGTTTATGTTTAATCGTATTTTACCATTAATAACAAGCACAATGGTGATGGAAGCGGGGACTTCTGGCGGTGCAGGAGGTTTATCTAGCGGAAGTATGAAATCGTATGAAATGGAATTTATGGATATGGCTAGAAATAAGCAAATGGAAGTAGAAGGTTTAGAAACCGTAAAAGATCAGTTAAGTGTATTTGATAGCATCCCCTATAAAGCACAAGCCAAAATGCTAATGGATGCCCTTAATGGAGAAGGAGACATGGGAACAGCTACATTTGATGATATGGTAGAGTTATATAAAAAACAGGATTTACAAGGTTTGTACAAACTCATTTCGGAAGATAGTAGCGATATGCAAGATTATGAAGATGTACTTTTGGTCAAGCGTAATAAAAACTGGATTCCAAAAATTGGTGAAATGGCTAAAGTACAACCGACTTTCTTTGCCGTAGGTGCAGGACATTTACCTGGAGAATATGGTGTTATCAATCTTTTAGAAAAAGCAGGATATACCCTTACGCCAATTAAGTAATCTGTTGTTTGTTGTCTGTTATCCGTTGTAGGGTAACAGACAACCGATAACGAATAACCGATACCAATGCAAAACCTAATTTTATCTTTGATTGTAGTCTTTACCCTTTCTTCTTGCCTATCAGATACTGCTACTTTTACAGATACCTCAAAGGATGATTCTATCAATTTATTTAGAATGATGAATGAGGCACATTATGCTTTTGAGCAGCAGAATTATCCGTTCTATTTATTTAAAATGAAAACCATCTGTGATATTGCTCCAGAGTTTCCTTATTTCATTTTTGAAAAGGCGAAGGCACATCTAGTCAATAATCAAATAGAAGCCTGTTTGGATGAATTAGCAAAATTAGTGGCGTTAGATTCTCCGATGTCGCTTCGCATTGAAACCGATCCTGTTTTTCAAGTCTTAGAATCTAATTCTAGATTTCAAGGGATTATTGCTAATATTGATAAGGAACAAAAGCCTATTGTGAATAGTGAGAAGGCTTATGAATTGTTAGCAAAAAAAGGAAGGTATTCTCCGATAATGTATAATCCTACTTCTAAATCTTTAATGATAAGTCTGTCAGGGAAAACTGTAAGAAATACACAAGATAGTGTATTTACTGACTTTATAAAATACGAGCAACACAATATTAATGGTATTTATGACTTAGCCATAGATAAATCTACAAACAATCTTTGGGCATCTGTGATGGTGTCAGATTCAATAAAAAAGACTCAATATTCTGCGGTTTGTCAATTTAATAGTACGACCGGTAAATTAATTAAAAGCTTTGTCCTCAATGATAATTCAAACCATGCTTTTACTCACTTAACTATAGTAAATGGTGATATTTATATAACTGATTGTGTTTTTAAAATTCCGTCTCAATTACAAAATAACGAGCTTTATGTTATTCGTCAATCATCTAATGGTGTTTATAAAAAAATAGAACCTTTTGTAACTTCCCATTTACTTCAAATACCAAATAGCATTACATCGGATGCACAAAACTTATATATTGCTATGCAATATATGGGCGTTTTTAAAATTAATATTGATACCAAAACAATAAAAAGAGTCACACCCAATGAAAACTTAACTTTAACAGGTATTACTAATTTAGAATATTATAATGGTCATTTAATAGCAGTTCAACCCGATATATTAGGTGGTATTTTCAAATATAAATTAGAAGGAGATAATGTTGTAAAAAGAACAACCATAGAACGATACCATCCAATGTTTAATTTGCCTTCTTTTAGTGTAATCGTTGAAGATGACCTTTATTATATTGCAGATAAAAAGCTAGGAGAAGATGAAGTATTAAAAACGGTTACTATCCTAAAAACAAAACTAACCAACTAACCAACTAACCACTATCCCTTCTTCTTGTAGTCTAAAATATTTAAATGATTGGAACAAAAGTCAAAGTCGTGATCAATATTGGAGGCAATAATCATTAAGCGATTTTGACCATAATCGTCAATGAGCGAGCGATACCAACTGACGCCTTGAGCATCTAAATTAGTCGTTGGTTCATCTAACAATAAGACAGGCGTATCCGCACAAATAGCCAAAGCCAATTTGAGACGTTGCTTCATACCCGACGAAAAGTATTTGACGGGCTTATGCGTTGATTTTGAAAAATTCAAAATCTCAATTAAATCTTTAGCTTGTAAATTCGCTTGAAAAGTTTTAAAGCGATTAAAGAATTGAATAATTTCTTTTAGGGTTAATTCTTCTATCAATTCGATGTAGGGAGCAGCATAACTGATGCGTTTATACACTTGATCGAGTGCTATTTTTTTATCACCCTCCAAAAAAGTTACTTTTCCTTTGGAGGGCGTTAAGTGTCCTGAGACTATTTTTAGAAAGGTGGACTTACCCGAACCGTTTGGTCCTTGAATCGCATATTGTTGGGCTTTTTCAAAAGAAAAAGTCACATTCCGAATTATCCATTCATAGCGATACCGCTTACTAATGCCATTCAACTGTATGTCCATTCAAACTTTTTGAACCTTTGATAATTCCTCTGGTAGAAGAGCGAATAAAGTCTAGGATATTTTTTTTGTACTTAGAGTCTTCAATGTGTACATCAATAAAATCAAGTGCTTGAGAGACATTCATACCTTTATTAAATAAAGAACGATAAATATCTTGTATGTGATGTACATCTTGTTTGGTAAATCCTCTACGTCTTAATCCGATGGTATTTACACCAGAGTAGTACGTTGGATCTTTTGCTGCACGTACATAAGGTGGTACGTCTTTTCCAACTAAACTCCCCCCTCTAATCATAACATGATCTCCAACTTTAACAAATTGATGAATCGCTGTATAACCACCTAAAATAACATGATTACCTAATTCAACATGACCAGCTAATCCGGCATATCCAGACAAAATACAATGTTCTCCAAGAATACAATCATGAGCAATATGAGCTTGACATAAAATCAAGGAGTGACTACCAATTACGGTTTTACCATAAGCTGCGGTGCCTCTATTGATGCTACATCCTTCACGAAAGGTAACATAATCACCAACTTCTAAAGTCGTGTATTCACCTTTGTATTTTAAGTCTTGTGGATCTGCTCCTAAAACGGCATTTGGATATACAATACAGCCTTTGCCAAGACGAGTACCTGACATGATAATAGCATGAGGATGAATATGACAATCATCTCCGATGATAACATCATCTTCAATTACAGCAAAATGAGAGATCGTTACATTCTTTCCAATTTTTGCATTGGGGTGGATTACAGCGTTTGTTGATATCATATTATTTTCTCTTAACGATTTGTGCAGTCAACTCACCTTCAGACACGATTTTATCACCTACATAAGCTGTTGCTTGCATGTGACAAATACCACGTCTTATAGGGCTGAGTAGCTCCATTTTTAAAATTAATGTATCGCCTGGCACTACTTTTTGCTTAAAGCGTACATTATCCATTTTTACAAAATAAGTGTCCCATTCAGACGGATCTTCTACTGTAGATAAAGCAAGAATACCACCTGTTTGAGCTAATGCTTCCATTTGAAGCACGCCCGGCATAACTGGATTATTTGGAAAATGGCCTTCAAAGAAGTATTCATTAAAGGTAACGTTTTTAAGACCCACAACGTGTGTGTCGCTAAGCTCTATTATTTTGTCAACTAGCAAAAAAGGATAGCGATGTGGTATTAATCGTGCAACATCCATCACATCTGCGATAGGTGGTTTGGTTGGATCGTACTTAGGCTTTCCTTTTAATTTACGCTGTTTCATATACAACTTCTTCAACTGTTTGGCAAGTTGTACATTTGCGGTATGACCTGGTTTGTTGGCTATTACTTTACCTTTTATTCTTTTCGTTACAAGTGCTAAATCTCCTACTAAATCTAATAGTTTGTGGCGAGCAGGTTCATTAACATATTGTAATTGTGTTGTATTTAAAATTCCTGTATTTTCTACCTTAATATTTGGTTTGTCTAATTTCAGTGCTAGCTGCTTTAAAGCAGCTTCATCCATCATTCTATCTACTATGACAATCGCATTGTTCAAATCCCCCCCTTTTATAAGGTCTTGACTCAATAAAAGTTCTATTTCATGTAGAAAAACGAAGGTTCTACTAGATGCGATTTGGTCTGAAAAATCGGAAATATCATCTAAAGAAGCATATTGTTTACCTAGCACAGGAGAATTGAAATCAATTAAAGTAGTTAACTCATAATCATCTGCTGGCAATATAGTGTAACTTGACCCTGTCTCTTCATTGGTATAAAAGAAGGGTTCTTCAATCACCAAGTAATCTCTATCTACCTCTTGTTCCTTGATACCTACAGCTTGTAGTCCTTTTACAAAATCAATAGAACTGCCATCCATAATAGGTAACTCTGGTCCATCTATTTCTATCAATGTATTATCTATCCCTAAACCAACTAATGCCGCAAGTGCATGTTCTACAGTATGAACAACTGCATCTTTTCTTTGCAGGGTTGTTCCTCTATTTGTAGAAGCTACCATATCTGCTGAGGCATTGAGAACAGGTGTACCTTCTAAATCAATACGTTTAAATTTATAACCATGGTTGACTGGTGCGGGTAAAAAAGTAACCGATGCTGATTTACCTGTGTGTAACCCTACTCCATTAACAGTAACCGCCGATTGAATTGTACATTGTTTCATCCTAAAAAAAGTTGACTTTGTAGTTTTATAAAAGATGATATTTAGGGGGTAAAAACCCCTGTTAATTCCTTTTAAACCAATTTTTTTATACTAAATAATGCCAGAAATATCAAAATTATCCGCAAAGATACACTATAATTTTCAAGTATCCTTATTTGTATTCATACTAGAAAATGCCTTGAGTTGCTTTTCTAACATACGCACTCGTTTTTCTAATTGAGGTAATTGTTTAAAAATGATATGAGACCGTTG
Source organism: uncultured Saprospiraceae bacterium (assembly GCA_964385675.1). Lineage (GTDB taxonomy): Bacteria > Bacteroidota > Bacteroidia > Chitinophagales > Saprospiraceae > CAYLSF01. Next base: position 3,628 of record CAYLSF010000204.1, on the reverse strand, counting down.
ATAATTCATATAATCAATAGCAGGAGAGCCATACCACGCTTTATCTGGTTTCTTCAAGCTACCTGCAATACCACTTTGTGCCTGTATTTTTGAGCCATCTGCAATCACAATATGCCCTACTATTCCAACTTGACCACCTATCATACAGTTTTTACCTACTTTGGTGCTGCCTGCAATACCTGCTTGTGCTGCTATTACGGTATTTTCTCCAATTTCTACATTATGAGCAATTTGGATTAAGTTATCCAACTTAACGCCATCTTTAATGACTGTAGAACCCATTGTGGCTCTATCAATTACGGTATTCGCTCCTACATCCACATGATTTCCAATAACGACATTTCCCAACTGTGGTACTTTTTTAAATGTTCCATCTTTTTGAGGAGCAAAACCAAATCCATCACTTCCTACAATTGCATGGGCATGAAAAAAGCAATGATCTCCAATAACGCAATCATGGAAAATTTTAACCCCTGCTAAACAGGTTACATCCGTTCCAATTCTAACATTATCGCCTACAAAGACTTGTTCTCTTAATTTTACATTATTACCCAAAACGACATTTTCACCAATATATGAAAATGCACCAACCTCTACATTATCACCCAATTTTGCTGTAGGATGGATAAATGCCAATTCATGGATACCTGTCGGTTTCTTTTGTTGAAGTTTATTAAATTGCTCTAGTAGAAAAGTAACACTCATTCTTACATTTTCTACTCTGATTAAGGTGGCTTTAATTGGTTTTTTAGGCACAAAATCTTTACTCACTAATATGGCAGATACATTAGTTGTGTAAACATAAGATTCATATTTATCATTTGCCAAAAAACTAATCCCCCCCTCATCACCTTCTTCTATTCTTGCAGGATGTGTAATGATTACATCAGGATTACCTTCTATCGTTGCATTCAATAATTGAGCTAAAGCTTTTGCTGTAATTTGCATAATGAATATTTTGGTTTCCAACAAAAGTATTCAATAATTTATACCTAATGAATTAATTAAAATTAAAATGACAATTAAAGGGAAAATTAAAGGAATGGATTTGGGGTTATAGCTTTATTATTGAAACCTTTTATGATTTCATTTTTAGCACTATTTTATAATTTTTTAATACATAAGTCATTATTTAAAAGTAGATTAGTTGATGATTTTATAAATTGTCATTTAAATATTTTATTTTTGTATAAGGTGTAGTTTAATCACCAATTGATAATTTACTTGTTGAAGTCTGAGTCTAATAATCAAAATGTTATCATTTTTTTATCTACTTCATAGCATTGGTGAATTTGAGATTATTGAATTGAGAATAAAATTATCTTATTTTGCTATTATATGACTTTACCCCTTAAAAAACGTTTTATTAATGAAACTAAACCCAATATATATTGTAAACATATAGTGTTTATTGTTAATGAAATTATAAAAAATTACGTTATGCGTACCTTATATATTTATATATTTTTAGTAGCTATTACGTTGGTCGGATGTGATGAACCTGTAGCAGAAAGTTCAGATGCTACTACTACATCTGCTTTGGAAGTGAAAGAAGCTGCTATAGAGGAAGTAAAACCTACAGAGGAAATAACAGAGTCTAATACTGAAGTAGAACCAACCGAAGAAACGGCAGAAAAGGTTGAACCTGTCGAAAAAGAGGCGAAACCTAAGAAACCTGCTAAACGAGGGGCTCGTATTTCATTTGCCAATAAGTCTTTTGATTATGGTACAATCAATCAAGGCGATAAGTTAAACAGAGAATTTGTATTTACCAATACAGGGGATTCAGATTTAATTATCAAAAATGTAACCGTGACCTGTGGTTGTACGCAACCAAACTATCCTTTTGTGCCTATCAAACCTGGCAAAACGGGTAAAATTCAAGTTGCCTACAACAGTACAGGAAAACTAGGGGCTCAGCGTTCTATAATTACGGTAGTCACAAATGGTTATCCTAGACGGCAAAAGCTATTTTTAGACGGTGTAGTGATGCCTCCTGTGGCTAAACCAGAACCTAAGCCTGAAATTGAGGAAGCTCCTGTTGATCCAAATGGTAATGTTACTAAAGGAGATTCAATCAAATAATTGAAAGAATGCATTAAACATAAGAAAGGGGGATTTCGATATCGAAATCCCCCTTTTTATTTCTTAAATAAGATCTAATTTTCAAGTGTAATATTTACTTTTTCCGCCAGTTCATTGGATAGAATCACTTCCTTATCATCTACTTTTATAATGGTAGATTGTTCTTGCTGTCCTATCAATTGTATAGCGGTATTGGGTAGTAAGCCCAATTTCCATAATTGAGATTGAATGTTGTTATTCAGTTGTTGCGTGGAAATAGTAGCGATTTGATTGAGCTGCATTTTTATTAATGCCAATGTCGGTAAGGAAGACTTAGGAGGAATCGGTTGCCCGTGCGGATCAACTTTTGGAAACCCTAAGTTTTTGTCCATTTCATCCATAATATCATCCGTTAAAATATGCTCATATCGCTCTGCATCCTCATGAATTTGTTCAGAATTTAACCCCATTTCATTGACTAAATAGGTTTCCCAAAGCCGATGTGCCCTAACTAAACGAATGGCTTGATTTTTACCTTCCGTTGTCAATTGTACCATTCCATTATCCAATTGCAATAAATTTTGGCGTTGGAGGGTTTGTATCTTTTGGCGAACTTTTCGCTCACTAAACCCTAAGCGGTTGACCAAGTTTTGAACGGAACTATCTCCTTTTTCTTCAAATTTGAGCGTTTGTTTCAAAATATCTTCTAGAAGAATTTTTTCCTGATTCCTTATTTTATGTAAATATTTAAAAACCAGTCCTTTTTTAGGAGCAAATAAGGCAGTTAAGAAATAAATTACAGTAGCTGTAATTGTCATTGCTGGTCCTGGTGTTGTACCTACTTCTATGGCTAGGATGAGTCCTAAAATAGTAGATAACAAGCCCACTAATGCTGCAATAATGATAACAACTTGTAATCTATTAGAGAGCAGTAATGCTGTGGCTGCGGGGGTAATCAGCATCGCAACGACTAAAATTACTCCAACCATTTTTAAAGACGCTACAACGGCTAATGATAATAACATCATTAAAAAGTAATGTACCATTTGTACTGAAATACCCATGGTTTCTGCCACAACAGGCTGAAAAGTAGTAATGAATAAATAACGATAAAAAATGATAATACTCAGCAAAACATAAATCGCAATAAACCCTGTCAAGTAAATATCCTGATCGGATACGCCTAATATTTTACCAAATAAAAAATCTTGTAAATCTAAATGCACGCCATCAGTACGGCTAATTTTAGAAATTGCCATGACGCCAATAGAAAACATAGCGGTAAAGACGATTCCAACAGCCGCATCGTTTTTAGTATCTACATTGAGTTGAATCCAAGTCATAGCTACCGCAGAAATTAAACCTGCTAAAACTGCCCCAGAGAAGAATCCTAACAAACTTCCGCCCAAAATGTACCCAAACACAGCCCCTGGCAAGATAGCATGAGAAAGGGCATCTCCTAAAAGAGACATATTTCTTAATACAATAAAGCAACCCAAAACACCACACATCACACCTACAATGGCAGAAGAAATCAATGCTCGCATTGCCCATTCTTGTTGTA
>CAYLSF010000203.1:0-8934 GCA_964385675.1 uncultured Saprospiraceae bacterium | reverse complement strand
TATTTATAATTTGAGTTTTAAAAAATGAAAATTGAATTTTGGGAATTTTACTGACAATGGATTTAACGGATTTATCGTTAATTTTGGGTAATAATGGTATTGATAAATAAAGTTTGACTGACAGTTAACAGTTAAAATAATAACTAAACTATATGAAGCCCTTTCTACGCCTTTTACTATTATGTTTGATTGCTCTTGTTTCAATAGATACGTTGAAGGCTCAAACAGATACAGAATTTTGGTTTGTAGCTCCTGAGGTAGATGCAGGTCATGGAGATAGTCCAATTTTTTTACGATTTTCTACCTTAGGTTCACCAGCAACAATAACCGTCACACAACCTGCGAATCCTTTATTTATTCCACAAACGGTTACGATTCCTGCTAATGCAACCAATTCAATTAATTTAACAACGCAGTTGTTTCAAGTAGAAAATAAACCAGCCAATAGTGTTTTAAACAAAGGATTATTCATTACATCGACTGTTCCTGTTACTGCTTATTATGAAGTAGCCAATCAATTTAATCCAGAGATATTTCCTCTAAAGGGGCAGAATGCCTTAGGGAATGATTTTTATGTGCCTGCTCAAGATGATTATTTCAATAATAATGGAAAGGCGGCTATAGACATTGTTGCTACAGAAGATAATACAACAATTACCATTACAACTACCGAACCCGTAGTCGGTCATGCCGCTAATGCTCCTTTTACGATTACGTTGAATAGAGGAGAGACATTTTCAGCAGAAGCGGTTAATACAATAGCAAATTTCAGTTTAGCGGGGTCTTTTATTACGTCCAATAAACCGATTGCAGTAACGGTATCTGATGATTCTGTGAGAGATGGTGCTGCTCAAGCATGGGATTTGTTGGGCGATCAGCTAGTGCCTGTAAGTTTGGTAGGAACAGAATATATAGGAATTAATGGAGGTTCTAATTCGGAGAAATTGTACATTATTGCAACTGAGAATAATACAGATGTTATGCTCAATGGAAATCCAGCTCCGGTGGCTACCATGAATGCTGGGCAAAAATATGAAACCACTATTTTTGGACAAGCTTTATATGTTCAATCTTCTAAACCTGTGTATGTGATGCATGTTAGTGGTTTTGGGTTTGAATATGGGGATGCGTTGTTACCTCCAATTACCTGTACAGGTTCTACCGATGTGGGGTTTGTCCGTTCCTCTACACAGAGTTTTTCTATTTTGGTCTTAACGGAATTAGCGAACATTGGAAATTTTACCGTCAATGGGAATACCAATATCTTGAATGCAGCCGATTTTTCCGTAGTGCCTGGAACTATGGGAGCATGGTATTTTGCATTTAAAAATATGAATGCCGCTCAAATAGGTATTGGTGCAAATCGAATTAGTAATTCATCAGGTTTATTTCATATAGGAATCTTAAATGACCTAGGAGGAAGTGCAGAATATGGTTATTTTTCAAATTATAGTTCGCTTTTCTTAGGGGATGATGTAGAAGACGCCTGTGCAGGCGATGTAGTAGAATTAAGTGTTGGAACAAATTTGATTAATGTATTATGGAATACAGGACAAACCGATACCTCAATTCAAGTAACAGAATCGGGCGTATATTGGGTATCTGCCAATCTATTTAATTGCGATTTAAGAGATACAATTGTTGTTGATTTTGTAGAAGTAGAAGTAGATTTAGGAAATGATACTTCCGTCTGTGTGGGAACGGGAACATCTTTTGACGTAACTCAACCCTTAATGACCTACTTATGGCAAGATGGCTCAACTAATCCAACCTTTACAGCACCTGGAATAGGTACATACTGGGTTGAAATTACGGATACGCTAGGTTGTACAGATCGAGATTCGATTGTTGTTACGAACTATCCCATAACACAGATTGATTTAGGAGCCAATACATTTTTCCCTTGTGATAGTACCCAATTTACCATTGTACCCAATTTTACCAATGGTACGTTCCTATGGCAAGATGGTTCTACTAATTCCTCTTTTGTAGCCAATGGTGTAGGACAATACTGGGTGGATTATCAAGATATAAACACTTGCCCTTCTACAGATACCATTGAATTGATTGTGCCAATTCCTCCAACTGTCTTTCTAGGAAATGATACAACGCTTTGTGTAGGAGATTCATTGGTACTAGATGCAACACAACCGCAAATGACCTATTTATGGCAGGATGGCTCTACCAATGCAACATTTACAGTAAAAAACGCAGGGTTATATAGTGTAACGGTAACCGATAATTTAGGATGTACAGGTACGGATTTCATTCAAATTAATGTGATGCAGCCAACGGCTGTACTCAGAAGTGATACAACTATTTGCTTTGATGCCAATATTACGTTAGATGCAACACAAGCTAGTATGACTTACCTCTGGAGTACAGGAGAAACGACGCCAACTATTTCAGTCAATCCTGATACTTCTTATTGGGTTGAAATTACGGATGTTTTTGGTTGTACGGATAGAGATACTTTTGAATTGAGCCATCACCCTGTAGCAGATTTAGGAAATGATATTGAATTCGTTTGTGATAGTATTTTTGTAACCTTAGAGCCTGGCATTACACAAGGAACATTCTTGTGGCAAGATGGTTCTACATTGCAAACCTTTGACCCACCTGGGCAAGGTACTTACTGGGTTCAAATCACGGATATTAATGGTTGCTTTAGTGCAGATACGGTTACCCTAATTCCTGTGTCAAGTCCAACAGTAGAAATAGGTTTAGATACCAATATTTGCTTTGGAGATACGGTTTATATTGATGCCACAACACCATTTATTAGAACCTACATTTGGCAAGATAGCAGCAATGTTGCTATTTTTTCTGCTACCGTTACTGACCTTTATACCGTAGAAGCGATTGATTCTAATGGCTGCCCAGGCTTTGATACCATGATGGTTTGGGTGAATCAAATTAATCCTGATATTGGAGGAGATACCTCAATTTGTGATAATTCGACTTTGTTATTGGATGCGACCCAACCACAAATGACCTATCTCTGGCAAGACGGTTCAACTAATTCAACCTTTACGGCGGATACGGGATTATTTTATGTACAATTAACCGATACATTAGGGTGTATGGAGTCTGATTCAATACAGATTACTTACCGACCGAATGCTGATTTAGGTCCCGATGTGCCGTATATATGTGATAGTCTTTTTGTAACACTAGATCCTCAAATACCAAATGGCACTTACCTTTGGTCAGATGGCTCAACAGATTCTATTTTACAAGTTAATATGGAAGGGACATACTGGGTAGAGGTTATTGACGAACAAGGCTGTGTGAGTAGTGATACGATTGTAGTCACTCAAATTTCTAATCCTCAAGTCTTTTTAGGGAACGATACGATAATTTGTATTGGCGAATCTGTTATTTTAGATGCGGATATTGGAAATGTTAGAAGTTATTTATGGCAAGATGGTTCGACCAATTCTACTTTTACGGTGACTCAGACAGGAACGTATCATGTAGATGTTACAGATAATTTCGGTTGTCAAGATGCCGATACCATATTTATACAAGTCAATGAAGTTACAGTAGATTTAGGGGTTGACACCGTTATTTGTAATTATGATTCTATTCAATTTGATGTAACTCAACCCAATATGACGTATCTCTGGCAAGATGGAATAACTACGCCAACTTATACAGCACAAGCCATAGGGGATTATTATGTGGTTTTGACAGATACTATTGGTTGCGAAGGATCGGATACCATGTCGATTACTCATGCTCCAGAAGTAAACTTAGGTGCCGATAGATTATTCAAATGTGATAGTGCTGAAATGACGATTATCCCAGACTTGACCACAGGTAATTTTGTATGGCAGGATGGTACAACGGATAGAATTTATACGACGCCTAATGCTGGAATATATAGTGTTACCCTTACCGATGTTTATGGTTGTGTGAGTAGCGGTACCATTGAACTGTTAGAACCCTCTATTAAATCCATTGACTTGGGGGCAGATACGACTTTATGCTTTGGTGATATATTTACGTTAAGTGCATTTGATGGTACTATACGAAGTTATCTATGGCAAGATGGTTCTACGAATCCTGATTTTACCGTGACAGAATTCGGGACTTATTTTGTAGAAATTACAGATACCAACGGTTGTGTAAATTCTGATACCATCATGATTGATTATTTCTTACCGTCTTTATTAGACTTAGGAAATGATACGACGATTTGTGAGGCAACGGTGCTGTTCTTAGATGCGACTATTCCCAATGTTGTTCGCTATACTTGGCAAGATGGTTCTTCCAATTCTACATTTATTGCAACAGAAGCTGGAACGTATCATGTAGAGGTAGAAGATGCGAATCAATGTGTGCTACGAGATACGATTCAGATGGATATTTTATTAGAGCCTCGTCCTGTGAATTTACCAACAGATACTACGGTTTGTGAAGATAATCTCATTACGCTTAATGCATACGAACCGAACGCAACAAATTGGGATTGGATAGGGGAATCTGCCTTTTTTAATCAAAATCTTCCGAATGATTCGGTTTTCATTGTTACATTCCCAGGGCTTTATAGTGTAACAATCAGTAACCGATGTGCAGAAGTCGCTCAAAGTATTCAAGTGACGCATGAGGATTGTAGCTGTACACCTTATGTACCCAATGCCTTTACACCGAATAATGATGGGGTCAATGACTTTTTTCAAGTATATAATACGTGTCCAATTGAAAACTTCGAGCTGCGTATTTTTGACCGTTGGGGTAATCATATTTTCCAATCTACCGACCCAACTGCACAATGGGATGGTACCTATCAAGGACAAGCATTAACACCAGGCGTTTATGTGTGGCAAATTCGATATGAAAGTAGCAATGCTAGAGGGGAAGTCGTTTCTACGGTTCGGACGGGCGACGTTACCATTATGAAATAAGAACCTTGAACCACAGGTTTTCACGATTAAGAACCTTCAACTTATGAAAACCTGTGGTTTATATTTTCAATTAACCCTGAAAATAATTTACTGAATAAGTTGGAATATTCCCCACCTATTGTGAATTCAACAGTATCTACTATCCGCTTATTAATTATGAAAATATAAATATCAATATTGGCGTTTGAACAAAGACGATCTGTTTGATATTATTTAATGTATTATACACTTACCATAGACTATTATTTTTTTATTAGAAACCTAGTTGTTCAACTTTCATAACCATTTAAAGTAATTATTAAAACCCACATTTATATGAAAAATAGTTTTACAATCCATATTATCTTATGGCTGCTGTTCTTATCTGTTACTAAAGTTTCTAGTCAAAATACTTTTGTTTGTCAAGGACAATTCTACATTAAGTTAGGTGTAAATGGCTTATCCAACTTAAATCAAATTGATGTCGATCCAATTACGAATAATGTAACATTTACTAATTTGGGTAATACATCAATTCTTTATGATGCCATAGGTTATCGCTCAACAGATAACTTTATTTATGGTATGCATCCCACAAACGAGAATTTTTACAGAATAGATCCAAGTGGTACCGCCACCTTGTTAACTAACTTAAGTACTATTAATACTGCACTTCGTTATTTTGCTGGAGATATTACACCTAATGGAGATTCTTATGTAGCTGTAGGAGCAAATAATTCACAGTTCCCTGTTAGTGTTAATTTAATTACAGTAGATATGGTGAACCCTGGTTGGGGGACTACACAAATACCTTTAATTAGATTATCTACAGGTGGGGTAAATAATTCTCTTCGCTTTGCGGATATAGCTTTCGATCCGATTTCAGGGACTTTATATGGTTTTGATAATACCAATGATAAGTTGGTAACAATTGATATGAATACAGGGGTGATTGATGATGTTTCTTTTCTCGGGGCAACTGGTGTGAGTTTCTTGAGTTCATTATTTTTTGATGTAAATGGAAATCTTTGGGGCTATGGTAGTGACGGAGGCCCTGGGGGAGTGAATGACTTATTTTTTATAAATAAAAATACAGGGAATGTTACTTACGTTACCTCAGGACCCAGTGCTGCGGGAACAGATGGTTGTTCTTGCCCGTATGCTGTCGAATTATTAAAAGATGTTTCTGCTGACACTGTTCGGCAATGTGGTACATTTCAATACACGTTTACGATACTAAATGCCTCTGGCTCAACGCAGACGATAGACCTAACCGACAGTATGCCAACTGATTTTACCGTTACCAATGTTATATCTAATCCTTACGGTGGAACAGTAAATGGATTAGGCACAAATCAATTCGACATAACAGGAATGACTGTTCCCATAGGAAGAGATAGTATCATTGTAGAGGTGCAAGTGAGTAATAATCCTACACTTGGCGTTTATAATAATCAAGCAACAATTAGTGGTTTACCCGCTTCATTAGGAAGCGTAGTGGTCTCTGATAACCCAAATACATTACAGCTAGATGATGCTACCCCTGTCACGGTAGAAAAAATAGTAGATTTAGGACTTGATATTGTAGATTGTCAAGGAGTTTCAATTACGTTAGATGCAGGTAGTAACAATGGTCAATACTTATGGAGTGATGGTTCTACTTCACAAACCCTTACCGTAACTACATCTGGAGATTATGCGGTTACGGTAACGGAAAATGGCTGTTCTATATCAGATACCATAAATGTTACAATTGAAGATTTTGTCAATTTGGGTAACGATACGCTGGTTTGCGAGGGCGAAAGTCTAACGTTAAATACACTTTTGGGAGGGTTGAATTATACATGGAGTGATAACTCTACCAATCCTTCACTTACGGTTGCCACACCTGGTACGTATTCGGTTACGGTTACTAACGGCACAGGCTGCGTTGATATAGATAGTATCGTTATTGGTAATCATCCCACAGTAGATTTAGGCAGTGATGAAGCTTTTGTATGTGAAAATACTATTTTTACCATTACACCGAATATAACACAAGGCACTTACGTATGGCAGGATGGCTCAACCAATTCAACTTATAACCCTACAAGTGACGGAATGTATTCCGTGACGGTCACAGATATTAATGGCTGTATATCTAGTGATACAATGGCTGTATTTTTTGTCAACAATCCAGATGTTGACTTAGGAAATGATACGACTTTATGTGTCGGTACAATATTAGATGCGACCATTCCAAATGCCGCAAATTATCTCTGGCAGGATGGCTCAACCAATTCAACTTTTACCGTAACAGAAACAGGAACTTATTCTGTAGTAGCTACAGATACCTTTGGTTGTCAAAATGCGGATACGATTTTGGTACAAATCAATGAAATCACAGTGGATTTGGGAGCAGATACGCTGATTTGTAGTTATGATTCCATTCAATTTAATGTTACTCAACCGAATATGACTTACCTCTGGCAAGATGGAACAACGACACCAACTTATACCGCACAAGCTACAGGAACGTATGCTGTACTTTTGACGGATAATATTGGTTGTCAAGGCTCAGATACGATATTGATTACACTTGCTCCCGAAGTAAATTTAGGCGGAGATAGATTATTTAAATGCGATAGTACAGAAATGACGATTATACCCAATTTAACCACAGGTAACTTTGTATGGCAAGATGGAACAACAGATAGAATATATATAGCACCTAATTTTGGAACATATAGCGTTACTTTTACAGATATTTATGGTTGTGTGAGTAGTGATATGATTGAATTGATAGAACCTCCAATACCACCAATTGATTTAGGAGCAGATACGACTTTGTGCTTTGGAGATATATTTACATTGAGTGCGTTTGATGAAATAGGACGCAGTTATCTATGGCAAGATGGCTCAACCAATTCTGATTTTACGGTAACACAACTGGGGACATATTCGGTAGAAATCACAGATACAAATGGTTGTGTCAATTCGGATATGATTATGATTGATTATTTCTTGCCGTCTTTATTAGACCTAGGAAATGATACCACAATCTGTGAAGCTACAACACTTCTTTTAACCGTCACGACACCAGATATAGTCCGATACACTTGGCAAGATGGCTCAACCAATTCAACTTTTAATGCTACAGATGCAGGTACGTATTATGTAGAAATAGAGCAGGTGAATGGGTGTATTTTGAGCGATACCATTCAAATTAGTATCTTACCTGAACCTCGTCCTGTTGACTTGCCCTTAGATACCACCGTCTGTAATTTTGATGAATTTACCTTAAATGCTTTTGAGCCAAATGCCACAGAATATACTTGGCAAGGAGAGTCTGCCTTTTTTGCTCAAAATGATCCAAAAGATACCAGTTTTATCGTTCGATTTCCTGGGTTATATCAAGTCAATATAGCAAATCGCTGTGCATCGGTGGAGCAAACGGTTCAAGTTATTCATGAAGATTGTAGCTGTACCCCTTATATACCAAATGCGTTTACGCCTAATAATGATGGTCAAAATGACGAATTTAAACCAATGGTAAATTGTCCTATTGAAAATTATCAGATGATGATTTTTGACCGTTGGGGCAATAAACTATTTGAAACCACAGAACTCAATGTAGGTTGGAATGGTACGTTTAACGGAAATATTGCTTCTACAGGGGTTTATGTTTGGCGGATTCAATATGAGAGTAGTAATGAGAGTGGCGTAATTGAGTCTGTTAATCGGACGGGGGATGTTACGATATTGAGGTAGAAAACAGAAGACCAGAGATTAGCCTTTATCGCTAATCTCTGGTATAATTTAACAAGGGTTTTCTTATAAAACTTTGAATAATCAAAATACGTGTTTTTTTTGAACCACAAAGAAACAAAGAACACAGAAGCTATCTTAAAAAAGTGATACTTTGATTAAATTAGTATTTCTTTGTGTACTATCTTTGTGACCTTTTGTATCTTTGTGGTTCAAAATATTTTTTATAAGAAAACCCTTATAATTTAACCCCATCCATTTTTTGGGCATTTCTCTTAATAATTTTTTATCTTGATTC
>CAYLSF010000202.1:0-8965 GCA_964385675.1 uncultured Saprospiraceae bacterium | reverse complement strand
CATCTGACCGAATACGAAGGTTGCTTTTGATGTCTTTAAAGTTTCTAATTCAACAGAAGATAAATCCCAACCTCCTTCTTCCATAGAATGATGGAACTTCTCACCGTAATTGATAATACCTGCTTCTAACATCTCACGCAATAAATCGTTACCCTCACGAGTACGCTCACCTACACCTGCGAATACAGAGATACCATCGTAAGCTTTTGCGATATTGTTAATCAATTCCTGAATCAATACCGTTTTACCTACACCTGCACCACCAAATAATCCAATCTTTCCACCTCTCAAATATGGGCAAATTAAGTCGATTACTTTGATACCTGTAAACAGTACGTTCTCATCAGTTGCTAACTCATCGAACTTAGGAGGATTTTTGTGAATCGGTGTACTTTGACCTGAACTTGGTTGTGGTAAACCATCAATTGCTTCTCCTACTACGTTGAATAAGCGACCTTTGATTTCATCACCAATAGGCATCGTAATAGGTGACCCCATATCCACTACTTCCATTCCTCTTCTTAAACCTTCTGTGGAGTCCATCGCAATTGTTCTAACGCTATCTTCTCCTAAGTGACGTTGGCATTCCAACACCAATTTAGAACCGTCAGGACGATTGATAGTTAAACCATTCAAAATTTTAGGAAGGGAAGAACCTTCTCCTTCAAAGCTAACATCGACTACAGGACCAATAATTTGCTTAACGTGACCAATATTTGCCATATCAAATTATGCTTTTAGTATATTTTAAAGTCTTAACTTATTTCTTTGTTGAAACAAATCAAACTATAATAAGGTCTTAAAAATCGGTGCAAAGTTAACATTATTGCCTAAATAATCAAAGGTTGTATTATTTTTATAGTAGCTCCTATTAATCAATTGAAAAGCAATGTTTTACACACAAAACGAATAATTTATTATTGTATATGGATAATCGACCTAAAAACCATTTTCGATTTGGTGGAAGTGGTTTTTTAACAAATAATCGTGGGTTGGTTGTTTTAAAATTTTACTTTTCTGTGATTTTTCTTGAGGAGAATACTGGCTAGTGGATTTATTGCCGTATTGTTTTATGGATATATTGCAAAAATGAGCAAAATACACAGTCTAACGATTCTTTAATTGGTTCTTTGACAATTTCTGCAAAATAAAAGTCATCAGATGTCCCGATAGCTATCGGGATTAATTGAAAATGAATGGTTTAGCTTAACATTTTAACGCTAATAAGAACTCTCTTGGTGACTTTTGGCAAGATTTGTCAAAGCCCCCTTTAATTATTCACAGTTAAAATGCTTTAAAGTTTTGGCTATGAAAATAAACTACGAAACAAACAATAAAGCAGTAAGACAATACGACAATATAACAGTAAAAACTATGGTAGATCCAACACAACGATTTTCAGATAGAGTAACTAATTATTTAAAATATCGTCCACACTATCCTAAGGTAATTATTCCTTTTTTAAAAGAAACCTTAGCCTTGAATTCTTCCAAAATAGTCGCTGATGTGGGTTCTGGAACTGGCTTTTTGACTCAACTGTTTTTGGATAATGGTAATCAAACCTATGGAATAGAACCCAATACACCGATGCGAGAAGCGGCTGAATTTTATCTCAAGAATTATCCTAATTTTATTAGTATTAATGCCTCAGCAGAACATACAACTTTGCCTACAAATTCTATAGATTATATTGTGGTTGGTCAAGCGTTTCATTGGTTTGATAAAACTAAAGCAAAGCAAGAATTTCAACGTATATTAAAACCAAATGGAAGGATTATATTAATTTGGAATCAACGATTGAAAAGTGAAGGCTTTATGAAGAAGTATGAGGCGTTTTCAACGAAATATGCAGATAAATACGAGCAAACGAATAGAAGAAGAATTAAGCCCGAAGAATTTGAAGTACTTTTTGACACAAAAAACTATGGACATCAAACTTTTCCAAATGCTCAATACTTTGATTTTGAAGGATTGAAGGGTCGTTATCTTTCAAGTTCTTATGCTTTTAATGAGCAACATCCTAATCATGATAAAGCTATGAATGCCCTTTTAGACCTTTTTAAAACATATCAAAAAAATGGACGAGTCGAAATGAGATATGAAACACACTTATATTTTCACCATTTAGAATAACTCCTCAATTCTCTCTTTTCATATTTGGATTTATCAAAAAGCCCTATATTTACATTTAATTAATAATCAATTAACAAGGTTAAACTCAATCTCGGTTATAAATAATTTATAATCAATAGCTTGTGTTAAAGGCTTAATTAATAGTATAAATTAAAGAGCATGTTATCTCGCTTTGAAGAATACCTCTCGCAATTTGGTGCTACTACAAGCATTACAGATTTTATTTATGGATTGATAGTCGCAGTTATACTTACTTTCCTAGTGCAATGGTTTTATATTCAATTTGGTAATTCGGTGTCGAATAGAAAGCGATTTGCCTTGATATTTATCCCTTTGGCATTGGCAACAATGTTGATTATCACTATCGTTAAATCTTCTATTGCTTTATCCTTAGGTTTAGTAGGAGCTTTGTCTATTGTTCGATTTAGGGCGGCTATTAAAGAACCCGAAGAATTGACTTTTTTGTTTTTAGTGATTGGAATCGGTTTAGGGGCAGGAGCAGGTCAAGTAGAAATTACAGCTATTGCGATTATATTGATATTAATCATTTTGTACCTTATTAGAATTCTTTCGGGAGAACCTGTTTTTAAAAATGAGGATAATTTATATATCAATATTTATACAGATGTTGATAAAATTGGAACTATCAATACCCTCCTTGCTAAATCCTTTCCTTATGTAGAATTAAAACGAATGGATATGCTGGATGAAGGGATGGACTTATCTTATATCTGTAAAGCAGATTCCGTAGAACAATTGGATGAAGTCAAAGAAAACTTAAAAGAGCTTTCTCCTATCTCAAAGTTATCCATTATAGACCAGCCTAATTTGATAGTTTAATAATTGGTTGCGTAGTTATTAGTAAAATGGTAAGTTTCTCTTATCATTTGTTACCAAAATCATCTATTATCCGCTGTATCATAAAATCAATTGAATGTTAATAACAGATAAAAGGAAACGGTCAAAATTTCAACTTTCTGCTGCTAATATAAAAAAATTAGTTTTGGGTATAATTGGATTGGGTCTGATTGCCTTTTTATACCAAGGATTACAAGTAGATGAATTAGAAAGAATAGGTAAAGTAGTCTGTGATGCCGAAAAACGCTCTGGTAAATATTTTGTAACCAACGATGTACAATTTAGAAATGGGCAAACACAATCAGACGAAGAAGCATTTGAAGGAAAGTATTCTTGTAGGGTAGAAAAGGATATGTATGGCATCACTTATAAGATAGAGAAACCTAAAGTAGGTGATTTTTATAGAGCGAAAGTATGGCGATATGTAGAAACGGACAAAGACCCTCAAAACGTTCCTGGTGCATTGGTTGCACAATCTTCTGATGGAAAACACGTATTAGGTGCAACCTCCCTAGCTAAACGACAGCAATTAGGATGGGATTTGCTGGAATTAGATTTTTCAATTCCTGCAGATAAAAAAATATATGGCGTAACAGTCTTCGTCTATACTGCTTTTGATACCGTTTATTTTGACAAATTTTCTATTGAAAAACTGGAAAGCCAACCTACAGTAGATAGTGAGGAAGTTTTGGATTTAAGAATAGCAGATAAGTGGTGGAAAAAAATAGTAGATAAGCGAGAAGAAGCGCTACAAACAGGACTTTTGGTTGCAAAAGATGATGATTGGGTAAAGGCTGAAATACACAATGGCGATACGACAACAGATGTAAAATTACGATTAAAAGGGGATTGGCTCGATCACCTCATGACGGATCAATGGTCTATGCGGATGAAGGTAAAATCGCCTAAGTCTTGGAAACGGTTAATTACCTTTTCCATACAAGCGCCTACAACTCGGGGATTGTTACGAGAATGGGTTTATCATAAATTTCTGGAGGAACTAGATGTATTGACACCTCGATATGATTTTATCCCTGTATTTTTAAATGGAGAATCAAAAGGCGTTTATGCGTATGAGGAGCATTTTGATAAGCAAATTGCTGAATTTAAAAATAGAAGAGAAGGCCCTATTGTAAAATTTGCAGAAGATCCGCTTTGGTTAAATGTGTTTAGAAAACATGTTGATTTTAAAAAAACGAACCTGTGGGAAAACACCTTTTTATATCCTAGGGATGCGGCTTCCATCGAGCCATTTAAAGAAGGTAAAACATTAAGTTCTCCAAACTTAAGAAAACAATTTGAGCAAGCTAAAATATTGATGCAGCAGTATCGCTACAATCAACGCTCTGCGGAAGAGATTTTTGATATTGACCGCATGGCTAAATATTATGCAACAGTAGATCTCTTACAAGCCTATCATGGTGTTATTTGGCATAATCAGCGATTATATTATAATCCCGTGACCTCACGCTTAGAACCTATTGGTTATGATGGTTATGCACAAGGAGAATGGAAAAACTGGGGGAAGAAAAAATTTATTGGTCAACGAATTTACCATCCAAAGGCCGGAGAGAAAAGTTTGTTAATTTCATTATTCCATAATGAGGCTTTTATGGAAAAGTATGTATCTTATTTATATCAATTTACAGCAACAAACTATCTATCAGAATTTATGGAGCGACATGAAGACGCTATTGATAGAAGGGTAAAATTGATTCGACGAGACCATTATGATTTACGATATGATAGGCAACCGGTTTTTGAACGGGCTATTGAACTAAAAGCACACTTAATTCCATTCAATGACCAAAGTGTAAAAGCATTTACAAAGGAAACAACGAAGGATAAAAAGACCATTGCTATTACCAATCATCATGGTGTGCCATTAAAAGTAGTGGGAGCAGGACGTAATAGGAATAATATAATACAACCGATTGAGTTACCTTTATTATATACGAATTTACAAGATCATCCTGCTGAATACGTTGATGTGGACGTTAAATCGGATATGAAAGTGCTCTTCTTTCAACTACCTGGCATGGACTCACTATTCACGTCTGAAATTTCTCAATGGAAACCCGCTACAACGCAACAAAAAACGACGGAACAGGCTCTATTTGAAAATGTGAAATTGGAAAATAGCGAGTTATATGTCGTAGAAGGTAATGAAATTATCTTTAATCCAACCGCACATACGATTGCTGAGAATGTTATTATTCCCCAAGGATATAGAGTACGAATACCTGCTGGAACGACATTGGATTTTATCAAAAAAGCAAAATTCATCAGTAAGTCACCCGTATTTATGTACGGTTCTGTTGATAAACCAATTTTGGTAAAATCTTCTGATAAAAGTGGTAATGGATTTACCATCTTGACCACAGAAGGGCGTTCAGAACTCACGCATGTTACCTTTGAAGACATGAATACGCTAGACTATGAGGGATGGATACTAACAGGGGCAGTTACGTTTTATGAGGCAGAGGTGAAAATGCAAAAATGTCGTTTTATCAAAAATCATTGTGAAGATGCGTTAAACATTGTACGGTCTGGATTTGATATAAATGGAATTATCATTGGTGATACATACAGTGATGGTTTAGATATTGATTTTGGAACGGGTACAATTAGAAACGCTCTTTTCAACAATACGGGGAATGATGGAATTGA
This sequence comes from uncultured Saprospiraceae bacterium, assembly GCA_964385675.1. Taxonomy (GTDB): domain Bacteria; phylum Bacteroidota; class Bacteroidia; order Chitinophagales; family Saprospiraceae; genus CAYLSF01. Next base: position 3,304 of record CAYLSF010000202.1, on the reverse strand, counting down.
TTTTTCAGGGAGTAAAATTACAGTTGAAAATGTCATTATCAATAATGCAGGCGATAAAGGCGTCAGTATAGGAGAACAATCTACTGTTCATATCAAAAAATGCGAAGTTAACACCGCCATCATCGGTGTAGCCTCTAAAGACTTATCTAAATTGACCATTGATGATATTAAGTTAAAAAATTGTAAACAAGGGTTTACCGCCTATCAGAAAAAACCAGAATTTGGAGGGGCATCTATTGATGTAAAAAAATACTCCACTGACAATGTAAAGTATTTACATCAGATAGAAAGTAGTTCTACATTGTTACTAAAAGGTGTGAAAACAGGGGGGATTTGATTTCAAATGTATGTTTTTGGATTTCGGTAATTAGAGAGCGTAAACCTTATTTCTTTGTTGTTGTTTGACTACTAGATTTTATTTATTCATTTTAAATGAAATTGGATATTAAAACGCAGATTTATGATGCGTTTTTTATATCCAAAAAATAACAACATGAGAATTTCGGTATTTAGAAAAGCACATTTCAACGCAGCACATCGCTTACACAACCCTAATTGGTCAGACGAAAAAAATAAGGCTACTTTTGGTTTATGTAATAATCAATATTACCATGGACACAATTATGACTTAGAAGTCTGTGTGTCGGGCGAAGTTGATCCAGATACAGGCTATTTAATTGATTTAAAAATACTGAAAGATGTCATTAAAAATCATGTGACCAAACGATTAGATCACAAAAATCTTAACTTAGAAGTAGAAGAATTTAAAAATCTAAATCCTACCGCAGAAAATATCTGTTATGTCATTTGGTCTATTTTAGATAAACAACTGGAGGATAAATTTGATGTAGCCGTTCGATTGTATGAAACTCCTCGAAATTATGTAGAGTATCCTGCACGGTTTTAGAGATTATCAATCAAAATGAACTGAAACTTGTCCTAACGCACCAAAGTCCGCTACAAAAGTATCACCTGCTGCTACATTGACCATTTTACCTAATGCACCTGTTAAAATGACTTCTCCTGCTTTCAGTGGTGTTTGCATGGAACTCATTTTATTGGCTAACCACAATGCTGCATTTAATGGAGAGCCTAAGCAATCTGATCCTTGTCCTTTGGATACAACCTCCCCCTTTTTAGCAATCGTCATTTCACAATTCACCAAATCTATATCAGTCAATTTTCTAGGTCGATGCCCAATGACAAAATGACTAGCGGAAGCATTATCGGCAATGGTATCCGTGATTTTTATATCCCAATTTTTAATGCGACTACCCACAATTTCAATAGAACCTACGGCATAATCTATGGCTTGTATTAACTCTACAATTGTCAATGGATGATTGGGTAAATCTTTTCCTAACACCAAAGCAATTTCGCCTTCTACTTTGGGTTGCACGATAGCAGAAGCTGCAATTGAACCACCATTTAGTACTTCCATCGTATTTAACAGTAAACCATAATCAGGCTTGGTAATCCCGAATTGTTGTTGTACGATTTTGGAGGTTAATCCAATTTTTCGCCCGACAATTCTAGCTCCTTTTTCAAGCAATAATTGGTTGTTATAATCTTGAATTTGATAAGCTAATGATACATCATCCGTTCCGATTTGATGACGAATAGGCTCAATCGGCTGTTTGGTGATATAAGCGTCTCTAAGCTCTTTTGCGATATGTGCAATGGTGAGTTCTTTCATTGTTTCTAATTCAAAAGACAGATTTATTCAATTCTAAACCGTAAAATGCTTCAAGAAATAATGCATTAACCGCACCCCTACACCTGTTCCGTTTTTACCTCGATAAGTCATGGGTTGGTGTAAAAATTCAGAGCCTGCTACATCAAAATGTAACCACGGATAATCCGTAAAATGCTCTAAAAACTTACCCGCTGTAATCATGCCTGCCCTAGGTCCTCCTATATTTTTAAGATCTGCAATATTAGATTTCAATAAATCACCATAATCCTCCCAAAGCGGAAATTCAACCAAACGCTCATACGTTTCAAAACTAGCCGTTACCATATCTTTTTTAACTTCCTCCGAAGCCGTTCCCATATAAGCCATCGCATGAGGGGAAACCGCCCTAACTGCTGAACCCGTTAGGGTCGCAAAATCAATCGTCAATAACGGATTATACTGCTTTGCAAAAGCCAACGCATCTGCTAACAGCATACGGCCTTCTGCATCCGTATTCAATACCTCTACCGTAGAACCGTTGTACATTTTAATCACATCACCTGGCACATAGGCATTGTTACCTGGACGATTATCCGTAGATGGAATCAAAGCAATCACATGAAGGGGTAATTTATTTTTAGCAATGCTATACATCGTTCCGATTACAATAGCGGCCCCTCCCATATCTGCTTTCATAAAATCCATGGAGTTTTTAGTCGGTTTCAAACTCAATCCGCCCGTATCATAAACCACTCCTTTTCCAACTAAAATAATCGGTTGCGTATTAATGGCATTTTCTGGCTTCCATTCAGCAATGGAAAAAGTCGGTGGTGTAAAACTCCCTCTATTGACCGCTAAAACACCCCCCATTTTTAAAGCCTCAATTTTAGCTTTATCAAATACCTCTACGGTACAGCCCGAAGCTGCTCCCATCGCTTGTATCTCTTTACTTAATTGCACGGCAGTAAGGTAAGATAAAGGTTCATTGATGAGCGTACGAGCGAGATAAGTGCCTTCTACCAAATGATGTAAAGCATTGATATCCGCTTCTGTAGCATCTGCTGTATGGATATAAATATTCGCTAATGGGGATTTGCGTTTATCCTTGTCTTTAAAATATTTTAAAAATTGATAATTGGCTAATGCAATGCCTTCTGCTACGGCTAATGCAATAGGTGTTTCCGTTTGTCCAACAATGGTGATGGAGGAACACCTGTAATGTTTTAAGTTACTTAAAATATTCGCTCCGAGTTGTCTTGCCTTTTCTTGATGTAGGTAGCTTGGTGAATATGCTTTTACAAATTGTACAAATACTAATCGGTGTTTTTGATGTAAAACGGTGCTAGAAATATGTTTATTGGCTAATCGTTTTAACGTATTAATCTCGGTAGTGGATAAAAAATCAATTTGCCAATTTGTGTGGTGTTGATCCAGTAGTAACAATAAAGTATCCTCTTGAGCGAAAGAAACCTTAGCGGAAATTGCTGCCATGATTGACTGAGTTTAGAATGTCTAATGAATTGTTATTTCAATTAAGCCGCTAAAATTACAGAAAAATTTAACAAAAAAATGAATCATTGTTACTTAATAAGTACGACTTCCGATAGCTTCCCGATAGTTATCGGGAGG
>CAYLSF010000201.1:0-8979 GCA_964385675.1 uncultured Saprospiraceae bacterium | reverse complement strand
AGACTATAAATCCGTCAATCTTCAAACGAAAGTCAACTTTAAGGAGATTGTCCACACCCTAAAAACACATATTGCCAAAATACCAGGACTCGGGGTAGTTTTACCTAAAAAATGGCTTAAAATCCGAAATGAAATTAGCCGATTGCAAAAACGGAAATCGGTCATAGCAGTGGATCAATTCCGACAAATTTGTACAAAATATGAGATTGCAGATGAAAAAGCACAGGACTTATTAAGTTCTTATTTTCATCAGTTGGGGGTGTTTTTACATTTTCAAAAGAAAAATAGAATTGCGTTACGCCGAAAAATTATCTTAAATCGAGAGTGGGCAACTAAAGCGAGTTATAAGGTATTTGATGCGGAATTTATGACGGAACGCACGCCTAAAGGGGAGTTTTCTGTTGATGATTTAGATAAATTTTGGACAGAACCCGAATTTAAAAATTACCATGCCGAACTATTGGAATTGATGCAGGAATTTGAGATTTGCTTTAAGTTGGAAAGTTTGGATAATTACTTGGTGCCTCGTATGATGGATAAAATGCCCGATCATTCCTATTGTGATACGGCAGAACGACCGTTGCATTTTTATTATGAATATACCTTTATGCCAGAGGGATTACTCAATCGGTTAAGTGTTCGACTGCATGATAGAATCAAAGGCGACGATCAGCATAAATGTGTATGGAATGATGGAGTGGTATTTGAGAAAAAAGGGACAGATTTAATCGCAGAATTACGAGAAATCAAAGCACCCGATAAGAAGCGAATTGATATTAAAATTGTGGGTTTAGATGCTTATGTGATGTCTGAATATATCATTGAAGAAATTGATAAAATCAATGAAAATTTTAATTTAGAACGGCTAAAAGTTACCACTAAGATTGCTTGTATCTGTAAAGAATGCCAAAACCTAAAAGCCGATGAAGAGCCCTATTTTTTTGATTTTAGAAAGGTAAAAGCGGATTTACAAAAGCCTGAAATTAAATTCCATTCTAACCTCTGTGATAAATCAAGGGAAAAGGTAGAGTATCATGATTTGCTAAAAACGATTTCGCATAAAGCCTTAAAAGAAGCGGAGCAAATTCAAAAAAATAAGCGAATTGGAAAATATAAAGGAGGTGGAATTTTAGAACATCTTACCGATGATGTTGCTGATTTGAAAAAACAGGTTAGTCGTCAAGGTCAAAAAATGCGTCAAGTTGTTCAAGAAGAACATCAACAGACCCGAGATACGATTCATCAATATCTACGAGATATGCCACAAACCTTTAAAGCACAACTCGAAAAAAGCGAGGAAAAAATCTTGAATGATACCTTTCGGAAAATGGATACTTTGGAATTAGAGATTGAAAATGTAAAGGATTTAATTGAGATAGTTGGAAAGGGGATTGACCAAGTCTTTACACAAAATATTCATAATACAGAATTATTAGAAGCCTTTACCCTCAAACAAAAACAGGTTAACTATGACATCAAGGATAAGTTGAAATTTAGTCTATGGCTGATTCCAACGGTTTTAAAATATGAAAAAGAATTATCTACCAATTTTTATCAAGATTTGAAAAATCGCTGGAAGGTGGGTGGATTAAAGGCCTTATTTATTGAGGAAGGTTAGGTTTTGCTCTTTATGATTTTTCATAGATTTATATAGGGGGGTAGAAGCATCATTGGTATCACATATTAATTAGGCTTGTTTTGCTATCAATATCAAATAATTATAACAAACATATTTAAATCGGTGTCATTACGCTGTACCTCTATAACATTTTGGTCTCATAAGTGTATAATCTTCCCTGTTGATTTACCAATAAAGGTTAGTCCAGTTTTAGTCGCGTAATAATTGAGATTACAGTAATATTCGGATAACTTTTCTTTTTTTGAGCAAAAATCCATTTGACTAAAATACTTGTTTATTTAACCAATAATAATAATGACTCATATAATTAATAAAGAACTTAAACTCAAATACTGAGAAGTCTTTACCTATTACTGTAACAAGTAAAGCATTTTTGGATGCAAAAGATTTTATTTCATGTGAAGTGAAGGACTTGCCATTATAACTTTTACTTCTTTATCAATAAATGAATTAATCTCAAATGCCGAAAACCTTGAGAGTTTATACATTTTCTTTCAAAAGGCATACCTCTTTTTCAAGATTTAAAAATTTGCTTATTATTAATCATATGATGGGTTTAGTATTAAATAAAGTTTTTCCAATCAAAAATTAGGCGGTTTAAACTAAAAATAATTAAATTTGTAGTGTTAATGAAAAAGAAAACGCAATATAAAATCATCGAAACCGCTATTTTGTTGTTTAATCAACAAGGGTATAGTGCTATTTCCTTAAATGAGTTAGCACAGCGAATGGGCATGAGTCGAGGGAATTTGACGTATCATTTTCCAACAAAGGAAGCTTTATTGAAAGTGATAGCGGATGAAATGTGGGCAAAGTTGGAGATTGAACGAAAGAAACGTCGAGACTTTCCTTCTTTTGAAAATTTGACGAATGAGACCAGAATGTACTATGAATTTCAAAAAGAGTATGCGTTTATCTTTAATGATTTGCATGTGATAAAGCATCGGTTGCTAGAGGAACGGTTTCGAGCATTTTGCCTAAGTACCATCAAGGATCATGAGGCGGCGATTGCCTTTGCGATTCGGTTGGGCAATATGAAACAAGAACCGTTTGCGGGGGCTTATTATAATTTGTGTTTGTCGCTTTGGGTGTTGGCTATGTTTTGGCTACCGCAGCAAGCGATTCGTAAAGTGGAGGATGACGAAGAAGTCGCTAGAGTCGTATGGAGTTTGATATTGCCACACTTTACTGAAAAAGGTATTGCTTCTTTTAAAGCATTCTATGGTGAGGATTTTTATCAGTCTATCGGACAACCTTTTCAAGTGAATGTAGATACTTTCTTTTGATGGTTGCATTGCTTTACTGATATATTGCCTTATTGCTTTACTGTCATACTGTTATATTGGCTGCCTTTGGCAGTTTTGTTATTTAAACTTAAAAAACATTTCCCGTGGGTAAAGAGTATTTAACAATTGATAAGATTGCGGCTTATAGGACGGCTTTTCGATTGAGTAATTTTATTTGGAAGATGGTTGCTCGTTGGGAAAAATTTGAAAAGTGGACAATAGGACAACAGTTAGTAAGAGCAGTGGATTCTATATCGGCAAATATTTCAGAGGGATTCGGAAGATATCACAAGAAAGATAAGATTAAATTTTACAGGTATAGTTTTGGGTCGATGGAAGAGACGAATCCCGAAAGCTTTCGGGAGGATTAGAAAATGTATCATTCGTGAAATTATTTCAGTTGAAGATAAAAATTACATTGTAGAGGAACTTGAAAAGTTACCAAGAGAAATCAATCATTTGATAAACTATACTAACGAAAAATTGAAGTATTGAACTATTGATGTACTGTTGTATTGTCATATTGTTTTACTGTTTTATTGACACTCATTATAGGTAAAACAATAAGACAATATAACCATAAGACAATACATCAATAAGACCATAAGTCAATATAATAAACAGTTACATGAGACCAATTCAATCAAAAATTAATGTCAACGGGCAGCAGTTTAAGCTGAATCAGGAGGGGATGCGAAAGGTAATTGCGGAGTTTGATAAGCATATGGAAAGTAGCCGTTTTCAAGGGAAGGATAAGCATATTGCTAGGGCTAGAAAGCGGGGAAAGCTATTGGCGAGGGAACGGTTGGAATTGGTATTGGATAAAGATAGTCCATTTTTTGAATTATTGCCTTTGGCCGGAATGAAGCGAAAAGGTGGATTTGGGGCTGGCGGTACAAGTGTATCGGGTATTGGACTCGTGGCGGGTAAAATGTGTTTGGTTAGCTCGAATGTGGGAACTCGTAAAGGTGGTTCTGTGGATTATGCGACGGCTTTTAAGGGGTTGCGCATTGGAGAAATCGCTAGAGAAAATCGGTTGCCGAGTATTAATCTAGTAGAAAGTGGTGGCGCGAATTTACCCGATCAGGCATTGATTTTTAATTATGGTGGAGAATCGTTTCGAGAAATTACCCGTCGTTCTAAGATGGGCATTCCTACGATTTCGGTCGTTTTTGGAAATGCGACGGCAGGCGGGGCGTATGTACCTGGAATGTCCGATTTTTCGGTATTTCAAAAGAAAGCCGCTAAGGTATTTTTGGCTGGACCTCCGTTGGTAAAGATGGCAACAAATGAAGAATCAACCGCAGAAGAGTTAGGTGGGGCAGAAATGCACAGCCGAGTTTCTGGGGTGACGGATTATTTGGCAGAAGATGAATTGGATGGTATTCGGATTGCGAGAGAATTAATGGACTTAATTGATGTAGAAAAACCGCATTTTGTGCCAACCGAACCTGTGGAAGAACCGTTATATGATGCAGAAGAAATCTTGGGCGTGTTATCACCTGACGTAAAAGTACCGTTTGACGCTAGAGAATTGATTGCTAGGGTAGTGGATGGCTCTAAGTTTTCAGAGTTTAAAGCGGAATATGGAAATACGATGGTGACGGGTTGGGCGAAGATTCATGGTTATAAAGTTGGAATTGTAGCAAATAATGGGGTTATCTTTTCCGAATCTGCGAATAAAGCGGCTCAGTTTATTCAATTATCGAACAAGAATAATATTCCATTGATTTATATGCAAAATACCACAGGGTACATGGTGGGAAAAGCGTATGAAGAAGGGGGGATTATTAAAAATGGGGCGAAGTTGATTAATGCGGTCGCAAATAGTGAAGTGCCGCAAATTACCTTGATGATTGGAAATTCGTATGGTGCAGGGAATTACGGGATGAATGGTCGTTCGTATCAACCGAGATTTTTATTATCTTACCCTCATTCCAAAATTGGCGTAATGGGGTCAGAACAATTAGCGGGGGTGATGGAAATTGTGCAACGAGCGTCTGCAAAGTCATTGGGTAAACCGTATGATGAAAAACGTGGGGCTTTGATGAAAGGAATGTTAATCGCTGAGGCGGATAAAAAAGCAACGGCTTGGCATTCTACATCTGAATTGTGGGATGATGGTTTGTTAGATCCTCGGGAGACGCGTAACTATCTGGGTTTTTGTTTGGCGGTGGTTTATAATCAGCCTATAAAAGGTTCGGATGGGTATGGGATTTGGCGTCATTAACGATCCGTAGAGACGTTGTACTGCAACGTCTAAAATACCACAACATCAAAATATTTAGTGAAAGACGTTGCACTGCAACGTCTCTACAAAATAAAAAATGCTATATATAATATGAATCAAATCAATTCCATTCTAATAGCGAACAGAGGCGAAATAGCTTCCCGTGTGATTCGTACTTGCCGAAAAATGGGAATCAAAAGTATTGCTGTTTTTTCGGAGGCGGATAGACAAGCACCTTTTGTTCGAGAGGCAGATGTTTCGGTTTTTATTGGAGAGAGTAGTCCTGCGGCTTCTTATTTGGATCAGGATAAGATTATCGCAACGGCTAAAAAGACTAAAGCATCGGCTATTCACCCTGGGTATGGTTTTTTGTCGGAAAATGTTTCATTTGCGAAGCGATGTGAGGAGGAGGGGATAATTTTTATTGGGCCAAATTCTGATGCGATTGATGCGATGGGGTCGAAGTCGAAGGCAAAATCTTTGATGATGGCACATAAGGTGCCTGTTGTGCCAGGGTATCAGGGGGCGGATCAAAGTGTGGAGACGTTGACAAAAGCGGCGGTTGATATGGGATTTCCTGTGTTGTTAAAAGCGACTGCTGGTGGTGGTGGAAAAGGGATGCGGATTGTGCATGCCGCAAATGAAGTAGAAGCAGCAATTCAAGCGGCAAAACGAGAATCAAAATCTGCTTTTGGGGATGATGAACTGATTGTAGAAAAATATATTGCATCGGGGCGACATATTGAATTTCAAATATTTGGGGATAAGCATGGCAATGCGATTCACTTATTGGAAAGAGAATGTACGATTCAGCGTCGGTATCAAAAGGTCGTGGAAGAAAGTCCTTCTCCGATTATGGATGAGGATTTGAGAACTCGAATGGGCGAGGCAGCTGTGAATGCGGCAAAGGCATTGAATTATGATAATGCAGGAACGGTTGAGTTTATTTATGATGATAAAACGGGGGACTTTTACTTTTTAGAAGTGAATACTCGATTACAAGTAGAGCATCCTGTTACAGAGGAAATTACAGGATTGGATTTGGTGGAATTACAAATTGAATCCGCACAAGGTTTACCGCTAGCTATTCAACAAAGTGATGTAAAAGGAAATGGTTATGCCATAGAAGTTCGATTATATGCAGAAGATCCGTCTAATGATTTTTTACCCGTGACGGGAACGGTACAGCGTTTTGAACCGCCTGTGGTAGATGGATTGCGGGTAGAATCGGCTGTAGAAAGCGGTTCGGCTATTTCGATATTTTATGATCCGATGATTGCTAAAATTATTGTGTGGGATAATACTCGTCGTGCAGCACATCGTAAAATGCAATATGTCCTTAGAAATTTGGTTTGCTTAGGGACTACGACAAATCAAGATTTCTTACTCCATATTTTAGAAAATTCGGAATTTCAACAAGGGTTATACGATACACATTTTATTAAAAATAAATTAGATGTATCTGAAATGTCAACCAAAGATGCAGCAGACATTAATTATGTTTGTATTACCGCAACATTAAATGGCTGGAATGAACGAAATCAAAAAAGAACCTTACTAAAATCCCTACCTTCTGGCTGGCGTAATAATTTTTATGAACATCAGTTTGAGGATTTTACCTACAATGAAACAGATATTAAAGTAAAATATCGGCATCAAAATGGTCAATTTGAATTTGTCATTGGTGAGGCTACACACACTGTTGAATTAATTAAAGCGACCAATAATCACCTCCGAATAGAAATAGATGGATTACAATATGGTTTTAATTTGGCGGTAAAGACGTTAAATTCTAACGTCTCTTATTTCGTCCATAATGAGCAAATTGGAACTGTACACTTATCACAAAAAGAACGTTTTCCTGCAAAAGAATCAGAAGCTATAAAAGGTGGCTATATCGCTCCGATGCCTTCTCAAATCATTAAGATATTAGTGAAAGAAGGGCAAGAGGTGAAAGCTGGAGAAGGCGTAATTGTTTTATCGTCTATGAAAATGGAAAACACTATAGAAGCTACCGCAGATGGTACTGTAGAAGAAATTTACACCACAGAAGGGGCTAATGTAGAAGCAGGATTTTTATTAATGAAGATTTCTTAGCGGTTGACGGTAAACGGTGAATCCCGATAGCTATCGGGACTTCGCTTGACGGTTATAAGTTGCTTTGCAACTTCCTTATTCTTCAAGCAACGCAGTTGAAACCGTCCACCGTTCACCGTCTACCGTTCACCGTTCAACCATGAACTTATACACAAAAGAACAAACCGCTAGTATTCATCAGGAGACTTTCCATTTTTTAATCGTGGAAGAAGCGGATCATGTCTTAACGCTTACCTTAAATAGAGCCGATAAAAAGAATGCTTTGCATCCGCAAATGGTGAATGAAATTGCTTTTGCCCTGCAATATGCACATTATGAAAAATCCGTTTGGATGGTGGTCATTCAAGCAAAAGGAAATGTGTTTTGTGCAGGGGCAGATTTAAAAGCGATGGCAGGTTTTCCATCTGCTCATAACTCTTCCATTCCTAAACCCAATGGATTGATTTTAATTGGTGAATTATTTAATAAGGTCTATAAACCTACGATTGCTAAAGTCACGGGGGATGTTTATGCTGGAGGATTTTTCTTTTTAGCAGGTTGCAATATTGTTGTCTCACAAGACAATGTAAAGTTTGGTTTACCCGAAGTAAAACGTGGTATTTTTCCCTTTCAAGTGATGGCAGCTTTGCTAAAAGTGATGCCTGCCCGAAAAGTAGTCGATTGGTGCATTAGAGGGTATAATCTGCCTGTTGCAGAAGCAGAACGGTATGGACTAGTCAGTCAAATTACAACTGCCGATAAAATTGATGAAGCAACAGAGACGATTATTGCCGAATTAAAACAAAATAGTCCATCTGCTTTACGCTATGGTTTAGAAGCGTATGATCATATTCAACCGTCTGCCGCTGAGCATAAATATCTTTTTGATATGTTACAAAAGACCATTCGCTCCAAAGATGGTCAAGAAGGATTACGGGCATTCAGAGAAAAACGAACTCCAAATTGGACGGGGGAGTGATATATAATTGCCTTATTGATTTATTGTCTTATGGTTTTATTGTTTTGACAATATAGCAATAAGACAGTATGACAATATAATAAATGAAACAACTCTCCTTTCACGAAATACGACCAGATATAAAAGAACGGATTGCCCAAATTCAATCGAATCGGACACCGATTGCATTGCTGTGTGATAGAATGGAATATTTGCCTAACGTGGGATCGATTTTTCGATTGGGTGATGCGGCCCGATTACAGCATATTTATTTTTATCAAAATCAATTACAACTAGATTTTAAGAAGATTGATAAGGTAGCTCGTTCTACTCAAAAATATGTTCCTTTTACTTTAATAGAAAGTCCTCAGCAATTAATTGACCTAAAAAATCAATTTGAATGGGTAGCGTTGGAAAAGACAGATCAAAGTATTCCTTATACTCAGTTTCAACCACAAACGGATAAACCAATTTTATTGGTTTTAGGCTCAGAAGTGCAAGGGGTTTCGCCTTTTTTATTGGAAAACTGTGGGCAAAGTCTTGAAATACCAATGTTAGGGGTAAATACGTCTATGAATGTGGCAAATGCGGCAGGGATTGTAGTTTATGGGTTAATAAATAATTTAAAAATGTAGAATTGAATTTATTCTTACTATCCATGATTAAAACTTCCCCCTAAATCCCCTAATTTATGAATTTGTGAGGGGATTTAAGGGGCAAAATAAGATTCTTTACTCCAAATAAGAAACTACTATAACCAAGAATAGCTTTTGAATTAAACTATCAGAAG